>JAIDXA010000076.1 GCA_029058705.1 Paramuribaculum sp.
ATCAAATGGATAAGGTATAATTGACGGTGCCCTTGCACGCGGATCCCTTTTTTGAAAAAAAACGGTCGGGCCGCCCACTTTAGGGCGGCTCGCTTGTTGTTAGGGATAGACACTGGCCAGCCCTGCGGCTTCGGTTTGCAGAATGACACGTCGGCCACAGAAAAAAATGGTTGAAAACATACTAAAATTTTGACAAGTTACGTTTATTTTGTAACTTTGCACACTTTTTGCCGCAAACACGAATGAGACAGCTAAAAATCATCCGCTCGATTACGAGCCGCGACACCGCATCACTCGACAAATATCTTCAGGAAATCGGCCGCGAAGAACTTCTGAGCGTCGACGAGGAAGTTGAACTTGCCCAGCGAATCCGTCAGGGCGACAACCGCGCGCTTGACCGCCTTGTCTGCGCCAATCTGCGTTTTGTCGTTTCGGTCGCAAAGCAATATCAGAATCAGGGGCTGAGCCTGCCCGACCTTATCAACGAAGGTAATGTCGGCCTGATCAAAGCCGCTCAGAAATTTGACGAGACACGCGGATTTAAATTCATATCCTATGCCGTGTGGTGGATTCGTCAGTCTATTCTGCAGGCATTGGCCGAGCAGAGCCGTATTGTCCGGCTTCCGTTGAATCAGGTTGGATCTCTGAATAAGATTAACAAAGCCATCAGCAAGTTCGAGCAGGACAACCAGCGCAAACCATCGTCTGAAGAACTTTCCGAGATTCTGGACATTGATGTTGATAAAATTTCGGAGTCGGTCAGTGTCAACGGCCGTCACACATCCCTTGATGCTCCCTTTTCAGATTCCGAAGACAACAGCCTTATGGACGTGCTGACTGACGCCGACGCGCCAAACACCGATTCGTCGCTTAATCAGGAATCTCTTTCAGTAGAAGTTGACAGAGCCTTGTCGCAGCTGCATCCCCGCGAACGCGATATTCTCAAAATGTTTTTTGGAATCGGATGTCAGGAAATGACTCTTGAAGAGATTGCCCTTAAATTTGATCTGACACGCGAACGTGTCCGCCAGATAAAGGAAAAAGCCATACGTCGCCTGAAAGGTCAGCGAAGCCGCCATTTGCGTGCGTTCCTTGGCTGATCCATCCTGGAGAAACTATTCGATAATAATAAAAAATATCGGTCGGAATCACTGAAATGATGCATTTTGGTGGTTTTGACTATTTTTTTGCGTATATAAAGCCATAGATTATACGTTTTAAGTTTGTATCTTTACCGGAAATTTTGTAAAATCATGGCCTATGGGAGCGGTTCAAGCCTGTTCTTATGGCCAACAAATATCATTCCGATGAGGCAACTTAAAATCAACCGGTCCATCACCAACCGCGAAAGTCTGTCACTTGACAAGTATCTACAGGAAATAGGTCGGGAAGATCTGATAAGCGTTGATGAGGAGGTCGAGTTGGCCAGAAGAATCAGAAATGGTGACACCGAGGCGGCAGACCGGCTGGTCAAAGCGAATTTACGTTTTGTTGTTTCAGTTGCCAAACAATATCAGAACCAGGGGCTTGCTCTTCCCGATCTGATCAATGAGGGAAATATCGGTCTGATCAAAGCCGCCCATAAATTCGATGAAACGCGTGGCTTTAAGTTCATTTCTTATGCAGTGTGGTGGATACGGCAGTCTATCCTGCAGGCAGTTGCCGAGCAAAGCCGCATTGTAAGGCTGCCGCTTAATCAGGTCGGGGCAATCAGCAGAATCACAAAAATTTTCTCCCGTTTCGAACAGAGCCACCATCGGAATCCTTCAGCCAGCGAGATTGCCGATGAACTTAAGATGCCTGTTGAAAAAATATCGGAATCCATCAAGGTGTCGGGACGGCATGTGTCTGTTGACGCGCCATTTGTCGACGGAGAGGATGGTAATTTGCTCGACGTGTTGGTCTGTGATGACGCGGCTCCGGCTGATTCAGGGCTCGCTCGTGAATCTCTATCCGTGGAGATTGACCGGGTGTTGTGTCAGTTGAGTATGCGTGAGCGGGAGATAATCAGGCTGTTTTTCGGAATAGGTTGTCAGGAAATGTCGCTTGAGGAGATAGCGCTACGGTTTAATCTGACACGCGAACGTGTGCGTCAGATCAAGGAGAAAGCCATCCGTAATCTGAAAGGTCATAAAAGCCGTCTGCTTAAGGCTTATATCTGTCAGTGAAGCAGTGCTGTTATCTCGACAACTGACGTGTTAGTGTGGCGGACGGGCGAACCGTCATGGTGAATGCTGCGAAAAGTCCCGTCGCTTCTGAATTGTAGCGGATGTGGTAGCGCCCGGGTGGAATGAAATCAAGTGTGAAAAGAGCGGTGTCGACAGGAATTCCTGCGGTTGACTTCGTGATGCGTTCTTCGATAGTGATGTCTGACCCGATGCGTTTGGCAGAAAGGCTTACGGCGCCGTCTGTTGTCATGTCGCGAAGCCCGCAGCGTGTCAGCAGCAGTTTCCCGTCGGTGTCGCATGTAATGGTCACGCGTGGAGTCACGTCCGAATCCGACGAATCGCAGAGTTCGCCGCTGAGCAGATGTTCGATAGCTTCACCGCGTGATTGTGGCTTTACGCATAACCCGACCACAGTGGCGGCTGCAAGCGAAGCGATGACATAAAATTCCGTTGATGTAAGGAAACTGCTCATGAACTGAAGATGCCGAGAAATAGTTTGGCTATGTGGACATAGATGATCAATCCGACTATGTCGTTTGAAATCTGGATGAACGGCCCCGTAGCCAGAGCGGGATTGATGTGTATTTTCTCCAGAGTCAGCGGAACGAGCGTTCCGAGAATCGTGGCGAACATGACGACGCAAAACAGAGATGTAGCAACCGAAATCGTGACGGCGAAGTCGCCTGGCAGCATGATCAGGTTGTAGATAAAGATGAATCCCGAAAGGACGGTCGCGTTCAGCAGGCCGACAACGATTTCCTTTGCGATCTGTTTTGTGAATTCCGAAATTTCAAGCGAACCGTTGGCAAGACCTTGCACTACAATTGCCGAGGCCTGGACTCCGACATTTCCTCCTGTTCCGCCGATAATCGGAATGAACAGGGCCAGTGCCGTGACTGCCGCGAGCTGGTCTTCGAAAGTGGCAAGGATGATGGAAGCGAGAATCCCTGAAAATATACCGATAAGAAGCCATGGAATACGCGCTTTTGTCTGGGCAAGAATCGAGTCGTCGGCATCGACATCGCTCGATATACCCGATGCCAGCTGGTAGTCGCGTTCAGACGATTCCCTGACCTGATCCATGACGTCGTCGACGGTGATGCGCCCGAGCAGGCGTCCGATGGAATCTACAACCGGCATCGCGACAAGGTCATATTTTTCGAAATCGAGAGCAACCTCATCGATCGGAGTGTCGGCTTTGACCGCGACAGGATCGGTTTCCATTACCCGTTTTATTTTTGACACGGACGGGTCGGTGATAAGTTTCTTAAGCGGAAGAATGCCCCGGAGTTTGTTATCGTTGTCAACAACGTAGACGTAATAGACCTCATCGATCTCCTCGGCCTGCATTCTCATCTCCTTGATGCATTCCGGCATGCTCCAGTTCTCGTTGACGACGATCATCTCGGTGCCCATCAGACCGCCTGCCGTATCTTCGTCATATTTCAGAAGGTCAATGATGTCACCGGCCTGTTCAACATCGTCGATGTGCGAGAGGATCTCTTCGCGGTCTTCTTCGTCGAGCTCCTGGATAAGGTCGACGGCATCGTCGACATCCAGGTGGTCGATATAATGACGGGCAATATCCTCGGCGGGCATGTTGGAGAGGAGTTTCCGTCGGTCATCCTCGTCCAGTTCCATGATCACGTCGGCGGCCGTCTCCTCGTCGAGCAGTTTGTAGAGATATTCAGCTTCGTCAAGGTTCAGGTCCTGATAAAGCTCCGCGATGTCGGCCGGATGGAGGTCGGAAAGTTCGCGGCGCGCTTCCGCGTCGTCGCGGCGCTCTATGATCGAGCGTATCCGGTTGAGATAGTCTTCGTCGAATTCCTTCATGGAACGGTGGTTGTTTATGCGTTACGGCTTGATGAGATAAGATTGGTCAGTTCAATGAACTGCTCGACACTCAATTGTTCAGGTCGCATGGAAAGCAGCGTGGAGTCCGGTAGGGGAGTGCCTGACGGCAATAGTCCGCGGACGGAGTTGCGGATTGTTTTGCGGCGTTGGCCGAACGTTGTTTTGACAACGGTCTTGAACAGGCGCTCATCGCATCCGAGGTCGCTCACCGAATTGCGGATCATTCTGATCACACCGCTTTTGACCTTGGGTGGCGGGTTGAAAACAGTTTCGCTGACTGTGAAGAGATATTCAACATCATACCAGGCTTGAAGCAACACGCTGAGTATGCCTCGCGCTTTGGTTCCCGGTCCTGCCGCAAGGCGTTCGGCCACCTCGCGCTGAAGCATTCCCGAGCAGCATCCGACAAGATCCTTGTAGTCGAGGACATGGAAAAATATCTGCGAGGAGATGTTGTAGGGATAATTGCCGATGACACTGATGCGGGCCGCTCCCGGAAAGCAGGCGGAAAGATCAAGCTGGAGAAAATCACCCTCTATGATCCGGCCTTCTTCAGCGAGTTTCGGAAATTCATTGCGAAGATACTCGATGCTTTCTCCATCTATTTCAGCGACTTTCAAGTCAATGCCATCCTCGAGCAGAAAGCGGGTGAGAACTCCCATTCCGGGTCCCACCTCTATGGCCGGATCTGATTTGAACTCATCGAGAGTCGATGCGATTCGTCTGGCAATGGAGAGGTCTGTAAGAAAATGTTGGCCGAGGGCCTTTTTGGGGCGTACTTTCTGCATGATTACGATGTCGTTGCGTTGGTTCTGTAACCGGATTCAACAGCAAAATTATAATTTTACGGCTACAAAATTATAACAATACTTTTACAATTTAAGCCACCGGTTCGCTTTTTTCTCCCAAATCACTAAATTTGCACATGGATTCACCACCTAAACCAGATTTATGAGACGTTTTTCCATTCTTGCTTTCTTTATGGCTTTTGTTTCTTCGTTTGCTTTCGGATGGGGGCAGAAGGGACATGATATCGTTGCCGAAATAGCCGGTCGCCATCTGACTCCGGCGGCTCGACATGCCGTAGACTCTATTCTCGGCGGCCGTTCGATGGTTTACTGGGCAAACTGGCTCGACAATGCCAGCCATACACCCGAATATGCCTATTCAAAGACCTGGCATTATAAGAATGTTGACGAAGGCGATACCTACGAATCAGCTCTTGCAAATCCGGCAGGTGACGCCGTGACAGCTATAAAGGCTCAGATAGAAACACTTTCCGATCATTCGGCGCCCATTGAAAAATCCGGACTGGCAATGAAGATGCTCATCCATATTGTCGGCGATCTTCATCAGCCCATGCATATGGGCCACGCTTCCGATCTCGGAGCAAACCGTATCAAAGTCAAATATTTTGGACGTGATGTGAATCTTCATTCCGTCTGGGACGGCAGCATTCTTGCCGGAGGACACGCCTGGAGCTATTCCGAGTGGGCTGATCAGCTCGACCGTGTGACTCCTGAAGAGGAGGCCTTGATTGCCGACGGATCGGTCGACGACTGGGCTCGTGAGACTCTTCCGATCGCTGCCGAGATTTACCGGTCGTTTCCTCAGGGTACGAATATAAGCTACAATGAGGTGTTCGAGTGGACTCCCGTGGTTGAGCAGCAACTTCTTCGCGGTGGTCTGCGACTCGCCCGCATCCTCAACGCCCTGTTTGATCCGTCACTTGCGGGCACAGGACCTTACAGACCGCAAGATCATTAAGAAACAGTTTGTAAGAAACTGTTTAAATTTACTACGAAAAAAATGTTATAAATCATTCTTGTGGGTTTATTGAGGTCTTTTATGGTTG
>JAIDXA010000077.1 GCA_029058705.1 Paramuribaculum sp.
CTATTGCTTCTTCTCTCCCGAGAGTCACCTCTCGAAACTTGCAAGTCGCTCTGGGGTTCGTCGGCAACTACGCCCCGCGTGGACTTTCACCACAGATGTATGACATGCCCGTCATACATAAAAAAAGCTGAATTAACCATTCAGCTTTTTTATTTTTGTATCGGCACAACTCAGCCGACTCCCTACAAGTCATAGGCTGCAGAAATCCCGACAATATCAATAAGTTCGCGAATATCATCAATAAGAAAATCAGGGTTTGCCGCTGCCAATTCTTCAATTGTCCCGTTTCCGTAGGTCACACCGCACGTTTTAACTCCGGCTCGCTTGCCCATGAGAAGGTCAAAGCGGGCATCGCCAATCATCATTGTCTCATTTATATTCCATCCTTGTTCCGAGCAAATCAACTCGATTGCTTCTGGATCAGGTTTACCCTCCCTGACATCATCTCCGGCAATTACCATATTGAAAAAAGCCCCGAACCCGTCATTTCTCATTAACTCGAGAAGTGAACGACGGCTACGACTTGTCGCTATGACCATATCACATCCCGCTTCTTTCAAAGCGCGCAATGTCTCTCTGACATAAGGGACCATTCTTACAAGCCGCGCCACTGGAAGTTCTGAATATATCTGCCTGTACACAGATGCAAACTCACAGCCCAATCCGCTTTTTGATTGAAACAGGACGTTTCCGACTTCATCAAGACGCAGGCCGATAACCGAACGCAATTCCGCATCAGATTTAACGGGTAGGCCGAGACGTTCGACAGTCAAACGCATAACCGTAACGATTGATTCTGCCGTGTCACATAGAGTTCCGTCAAAATCAAAGATCAAATGCCTGATATTCATAGATCAGTTTAACAATATAGTAGGTCAACCAGATATTCAATTTGCGGCAACAACGGACGCACATCATCATTGATTATAATATGAGTGTCGGGATGGCGCTGCGACTCCAGCTCCTTTGCCTGCGCTTTTATGCGATTGCATACATCGCCACCGGTCAGCTCCGGATTTCGACCGATTACCCTACTGATTCTCACATCAAGGGGCGCGGTCACTTCCCAGACTGCATCGACGATTGCATCAAATCCACTTGAATACAGAATGGCTGTTTCGACAAATGCTAACGGAAAACGCCCTTTCCATATCAATAAATCATCTCTCACAACCGAATGGACTATGCGGTTGAGGCATTCAAGTTTGTCGGGATTTCCAAAAACAGCTTTTGACAATGCCCTACGGTCAATCTTACCTTCCACGATCGCGTCGCTCGCTACATCCTGCCCGATGCGGGTGATTATCGCCTCGTCTTCGTCCATCAGTATTTTAGCCCGGGAATCACAGTCATATACAGGATATCCCATATTCCTAAGGACAGAGGCCACTACGCTCTTACCGACGCCAATACCTCCCGTAAGTGCAATAAGCATAATTATTCAGCATTTGATTCGTCTTGTTGGGTATTGACAGGAAGATCCGGCTCAATTCCCTGTTTTGCTTCTATAATATATTCTACGCTGTCAGGCTTGAATGACAGATTCTTCAGTCCCGCAGCTCCAGGAATTGCCTGCACCCGTACTTTCTGTGAAGCTCTGTCTATTGCACCAAAATCTACAAAAAGCTTCAAACTGGTCTCTCTTCCGTATTCGCTCATTGGAACAAGATAACTGACTTCCGCAGATGACGGGAAAGTGATCAGACGAACATCGTCAGGCACATTCACAACATCGATTGGCACAGTTCTCTTTTTAGCGATCAGCGGTTCAACGGGAACCGTAAGCTTGACTTGATCCGGAATTATTCTGAGTCCTTCTACCGGACGGATCTTGACGATCAATTCAGTCGTGTCCTTCAATCCGCTTTTAACCACAGGATATGTCTCGACGGCAGCCAGATCCCGGGGAAGATCCGTCGCAGAATAGACCATTACCGAATCGACATCCGATTTTACGGGTCCGGAAATTACATACTGCATATTAGGCTGCAGGTCACATTTGATAATCACCGGAAGCTTACGCCCTACATTTGATGTATAGATTGAACGAACAGACTCCGGTCGTATGCTGACAATCTTAACCCCCTGCCCGAAATAATCCCTGAACAGACCGTCGAATTTCTGACGCGGTATGGAAAAATAGCCTGAGCTTGAACTGTAATTCTCAAAATTGACCTTTAACGCCGGCAAATCATGCCAGAGAAACCGCAGGAACTGCACTCCTTTACCTTGCACCACCACATTTATCGTCTGCGGCAGTGGATCAACTATGACAATACTATCGGGGAGATTTTCGATCTCGAAAGGAACATCATAGTCCTTCTCAACCTCATCGTAAAGGGACAGGAACAACCAGAAAACTGTAGCGATACCCAGACAGATAATGAACACAAGCAGGTCTCCGCCTCGCGTCGATTTCTTGAAATCAAACTTGAAACGGGACTTGCCTCCTGAATTTCTGTGCAACTGATCTGTTCCGCCCATCACTATATTTCAAATGGCAAAGCCGCGGCTCAGATTGCCGCGGCCCACATTAGATAAATCTTCAAATTCAGCCTTTATTGTTTTCTGCGTTAGGATCTGCCTGAACATCGGCAGGAGATTCGTAAACCGAACCTTTGTCAATTGTTATGCAGACTCCCTGAGCTATCTCAAGGACAAACGTAGTTTCTTTTATTTTTTTCACTTTCCCATATATACCTCCGGCTGTGACAACCTTCTGGCCTTCCTGGATACCTTCACGAAAATTGCGCAACGCTTTAGCTTTCTTCTGCTGCGGACGAATCATGAAGAAATAAAAGATTACAACAAGAAGCAGGATCATACCGATATTGATAAGCCCGCTGTTTTCAGCACCAGCCTGAAGTAAAACGAAAGATAGCATATTATCACCTATTATTGTTAGCATTAATGTTTGTTTCTACAAAGATAGAATTAAATGAGGGTTAAACCAAACGATCGAATGATTATTTTTTATGAATAACACCCTCGTCGCGCAAATAGTTGATCACGGAAAAGAGAATTCCATTAATAAACTGTCCGCTCCTGGGTGTACTGTAGTAGTTTGCAATCTCGATATATTCGTTCAGTGTAACCGGTATAGGTATAGCCGGAAATTTTACGAGTTCGGAAATCGCCGACGACATGATTATGACATCCATAAATGCCAGGCGTTCCGGATCCCAGTTGTTGGCATTGATGAATTTGTCGATATACGAGCGATATGTGTCAAAATTGTCAATCGTATCTGTAAACAATTGTTCGCCAAACCGTTCATCTTCCAGATCCTTGAACTGTGGCAAAATGCATGATTCAGCATTCTCATCATCAGGCCGCTGGCCGATCTTTCTGAATGTCTTTACTACAAAAGTCCCTATGATATCGACATCGTCATTCCAGAAAACCGATTTCTCTTCAAGAAGATCAGCGAGTCTGTCAGATGGAAGAATCATGCGTTTCATAATCTGACGCCAGAAATCGCTATCCTCTTCAATGCTTCCCCCCTCGGAAGCCATATATTCGCGATATATGTCAGACTTTAATATGTCATCAAGCATTCCATGAAGAAAATCGATATCATCAAACCAGTTTATGCGGTTTTCCTCACAATACTCTGTTAGTTTCTCATCTTTTGACAGACTCTTCACCAACCGGTTGTCGACAAACTTCATATTCGGATTGAGGTCTTCAGCGGTAACAAGATATTTATGCCGTCCTGCATCAAGGCGGCGATCCTGCAACTCGACAAGCGCACACGGAAGCGCAAGCAACCTATTGTATAGTTCATAACTCTTGTCAAGCGAACGCCGAAGCGAGTTTTTAGACTCAACCAGAAGTTTGCGCGCATCGCCACAGCTTCTAATTGTCGCATCCATCATCTGCAGAGCCGCTTCATAGCCCACGTTTGTGAAATTCTCATCAGTGCGGGCAGCCGTCAGCAGATCCTGATTTTTCATAAAAATCGAATTGATCACTACGCTCCAGAAATCAATGTCATCCTGAATCGTTTTTTCCTTACGATGTGTATAACTTCTATAGATTGCCGATTTGATGATCTGATCGTAGATCGACTCAAGCGCTGAGTCGAAACGCGAAGCTTCTGCCGATCGTTTGAAAATAGTTGCTTTGACCGAAGGATCTGACTTTAAGGCACGGCCTATACGGTTGTCCCCGATATATTTGTTTGAAAATACGAGAGTCGACGACCCTGCTTTATAGCCGGAAAGTCGGAGTGCCATCAACAATAAATCGAGATAAAAGTTATAGGCATAGATTTTGTCACGGGATGCAGACTCTGGAACCGGATAGAGATGAAACTCATTTCTGTTAAGAAAGTAGCAAAATAACATTTGGACTACCTTCATGCGGATCAAAACTCGATTTATCATTATATGAATGTTCTATTGATTAGACCTAAATTTCTATTTCGACTGCAAAATTAACTATTTTTACAGTATGACTGCCAATCTTCCCTCATTTTTTTTCATATGCCTCATAATTTTCAATAGACTTGAGTCTGGCTTCATCAGCAATTTCCTTGGCTGCAGGCATAAGAATCTTCCCGTTTCTGATCATTTTGTTTTTTAATGAATTCGCATATGCCGACATGCGGCTGGTGCCGATAGACGGATCGCGCCGAAGTTCATCTGAAACACTGTCTACTGTTGCCGGGAGCACATACGAAGCGGGAGGATACCCGAGCATGCACCACATTACCGGCTTCCCGTCGCGCAATTCTATTACAACAGACGAAGCTGAAGTCGGGCGTGGAATAAAGTCCTTATCCGGAATTTTCACTCGTTTCATCGTGGAATAGACCGAATCAGAGGCGCTGTTGTAGTATTCCCTTGAAAGGAAATCCGTAAGTAGTTGAGGTGTGACTCCTTCGCCTTCACATGACGGGACCAGCATTGCGCAGGCATTTCGGTAGCGTTCATACCCATAGCCTCCACTAAGGGATCCGGATACAGCGTAATTGCTGCGCACCAACAGATCATTTTCCGTATCGTGCAGCCAGAAAATCTCATAACCATTGTCATCTGTTTCAAAATAAGCGCCATGTCCATACATGTCAAGGACTCCGAAGTTGGCACGCACTCCAAGTGGCCGCGGCAAAGTATCAAGCAAATGCCTGAAATCATCGACTGTGACGCAACACTGCAACGCACGACTCATCAGAAAGCCTTCACGATCTTTCCATCGGGCGCTATTGCGCGGCAAATTACCGGCCACCGTATTCATTACGGCAAAGCCGGAACGGTTTACCCCAGCCCACGCTTCAAGTTTAAGAGTGTCGTCGGCATTAAACAATGCGACATAATCAAACCTCGGATCCGCGGAACTGACAGTGTCGACATAATTTTCAGAATGGGATGTATCACGATGCTTCCACAACATTCCCCATCCAGAATTAGACGCGCCCTTTCCGATGACAGCAGACGTACATGGCCAGGCCGACAAAGAAAAAAGAATTACTATAAATGCACAGATTGATAGGTGTCGCACAGTCACTCCATATAGGAATCTATAGCGGCAGTGTCTGCCGGCACGTTTTTATTATACTTTTCAAAGATATTCCGCGCACGGCTGACGAAACGTTCTCGAGCTCCCATCCATTGTACTGGCATCGGACCTTCAGCCGGAAGAACCCTATATGACTTATCGGATGCTGAGGGATGGGTGACAAACACCAACCGGTAAGTCGCCGTGTCAACAACGGCACGGCCTGAATCATCCCTACGGAGTCTGACACGTACCATCGCACCACCTTGCGTATCATCCTTCTTCATCGCAGACACAAAATTACCGAGGGAATACACAACAAAGACCTTCTTGTCATACTTCCTGTTATAACGCATCTCCATTGGCTGAATAACATGGGGATGCCCTCCGATAATCAGATCCACGCCCTGATCTTCAAGAAAATCCGCAAGCTGCTTCTGCTCCTGATTCGGCAACAGGACATACTCGATACCCCAATGCATGCACGCGGCTATTATTTCCGCTCCTGAATCTTTTGCCTTTCTGACATCTTCCGCTATCTGTTTCCTGTCTATATAATCAACAACAACATCTCCCTGCACAGGAATTCCATTTGTTCCGTAGGTGTAGTTCAAGAAAGCTATTTTAAATCCATTAACGTCGCAGACCACAGGACACACACTATCGCGCTCAGCACGATTCCTGTAGATTCCGACATACGGCAAACCTTCGGCATTCAGCCTGTCGATAGTACCTCTCAAACCTCGGTCACGCCTGTCAAGGGTGTGGTTGTTCGCAGCAAGGATAAAATCAAATCCGGATGTTTTCAACTGGGCAAGATAACTGTCTGGCGCATTAAAACATGGATACCCGGAATATGGAGCGCCGGCAATCGGAGTCTCAAGATTGACAACGGCCAAATCCGCCGACTTTATATACGGTTCAATGCCCTTATAGTAGTCTGAAAAATCATAAACATTTCCAGTCCTCTTAGCTGCATTAAGCTGCTTTTCATGCTGCATCGCATCTCCGGCAAAGACTATGTCGGCAGTCTGTGGAGATACAAGCCCGAGCGTAAATCCGAATAATAATCCAAATAGCGTCATCTGTATTGCCGGGGTTATTCAGACATGTGATTGAAACCTTGGGCCTTCAGTGTCATTTCCACTCCGTCGCGTGTGATAAGCGCACAACCCAGCTCCGGTTTGGTCATATGGCCTATGACTTTCACGCCACGCATCTTTGACATCTCATCGTGAAGATGCAGCGGAACAGTGAAAACAAGTTCGTAATCCTCGCCGCCGTTGAGTGCCGCGGTAGCGACATTCATGTTCAATTCTTCTGCCATGACTGCCGTCTGGTAATCTATCGGCAGACGATCTTCATAAATCCGGCATCCCGTATCCGAAGCCTTGCATATATGAAGCAGTTCAGACGAGAGTCCATCGCTTATATCTATCATTGAAGTCGGGACAATGCCCTTTTCCTCAAGCTCACGAATGATATCCTTGCGAGCCTCGGGCTTCAGTTGGCGTTCGATCAGATACTCCTTGCCCTCGAATTTCGGAATAAAATCTTTGTCGCCATTGGATACTCGTTTTTCCCGTTCGAGAAGCTGCAAGCCCATATATGCCGAACCAAGATCTCCACTGACACATATCAGATCCGTGTCCTTCGCTCCCGACCGATAGACAATTTTATCCTGAGAAGCGTCACCGATACATGTGATACTGATGACAAGCCCCGAGCGAGATGACGTCGTATCGCCTCCGACCAGATCAACGCCATAGATGTCGCAGGCAAGACGGATGCCAGAATAAAGCGCCTCTATATGCTCGACAGTGAATCGCGATGACACAGCCAAGCCTACAGTTATCTGTCGTGGAGTCCCGTTCATCGCATATATATCGGAAAAATTGACGACCGCGGCCTTATAACCTAAATGCTTCAAGGGAACATACGTGAGATCAAAATGAACCCCTTCTACCAAAAGATCCGTGCTGACAAGGACTCTGCTGCCCGGATAGTCAAGCACAGCACAATCGTCGCCAACTCCCTTTACAGTCGATTCATTCACATTTTCCAGCCCGGAGGTGATCCGGTCAATAAGTCCGAATTCTCCGAGCTGCGAAATTTCTGTCTGATTTTCCATCATTTGGATAAAGCTCTGTTATTTCATGCCTTCGCCACCAATTCCTTCATGATCTCCATCATTTTGGGCTGGGCGGCTTCTGCTGCTTTCTGAACTTCTTCATGAGTTGGAACATCTGTCACATCCTTACCTCCCAAGTCGGTAATGACTGACACGCCGAAAACCTTCATGCCTCCATGATTGGCAACAATCACTTCCGGCACCGTCGACATTCCGACCGCGTCACCTCCGATAATCCGGAAATACTCATATTCCGCGGGTGTCTCAAACGTCGGGCCGGGAGTGCCGACATAAACGCCATGCATCACACGAATTCCTTTTTCAGCAGCTATCTCATCGGCAAGCGCGATAAGGCGATGGTCATAAGCCTCCGTCATAGCCGGGAATCTCGGGCCAAGTCGATTGTCATTTTTGCCTCGGAGCGGATTTTCAGGAAAAAGATTGATATGATCGGTAATAATCATGATATCACCAACGAGAAATTCCTTGTTCATACCACCGGCGGCATTGCTGACATAGAGAGTCTCAACACCGAGTTCGCGCATCACACGTACCGGGAAAGTCACCTCTTTCATGTCATAACCTTCGTAATAATGGAAACGCCCTTGCATTGCCATTACCGGCTTGCTGCCAAGCATCCCGAAAATCAAGTTCCCACTATGACCTTCAACCGTCGACACTGGGAAGTTAGGTATTTCTGTATAGGGAATGAACTGTTTGTTTTCAATATGATCTACCAACGCGCCAAGTCCCGTGCCAAGGATAATGGCAGTTGTTGGGATTTCGCTTACTTTGCCACGGATATACGCCGCGGTTTCTTGAATTTTGCCAATCATGATTAGTAATTATGTTTGTGATTCTATGTCTTGATTATATTAAACAATTATCTTATCAAAGAGTTGTTTCGAAGCAACTGATCAATCACCTTTTCCAACGGTTGGTCATTGTCATCCTCAAAAGAGACCCGTATAGGGAGATAATAGACATAACGCCGCAAATGATGAGGGAAATAAGGATTTGTCATAAGACGCATGGCATCTTTTTCGGTTGTCAGTATATATTTCCGCTTTCCGACCATGTTGGTAAACTTGTCATTAATGCTCTCCATATCGGAATGAGTGAAGTTATGATGGTCGCTGAAGCGCTTGATCTTGACTTTTGCCTTATAGCATCGCAGCTGACGGACAAACGGACGCGGATTCGCAACGCCTGTAACTGACAGCAACGTATCTGAGGATGTCAGACTGTCAAGATCCAGTCGCGGTTGGCGGTCATAACCTTCACGGAATACGGGTTTTGGAGTCAGATACTTATAACGTGAAAACAGGAGTTTCTGATATGGAAAGAGATTTAGATCACTTGCTATAACCCTCTTCTGCAGCGGTGTCATCGTTTCAGGGCATTTAGTGACAACCACGACATCCGCCCGATTCAACGCACTGACCGGTTCGCGCAGACGACCGAAAGGCAACATCGAATCCTTATGCGGAAGACGGCTATACTCCATCAGTACAACCGCCAGTCTCGGCTTGACATACCTATGTTGGAATGCATCATCAAGAACTATCATCTCAAGCTCCGGATCAATCTCGCGCATCCGCTCAATGCCCTCAACGCGTTTCTCACACACGGCGACCATCACGCCCCGCTCCCTGAATTTCTTATAAATCTGGAAGGGCTCGTCACCGATATCTTCGACATGGGTGTTTTCTGTGCCAAGGACAAAACCCTTAGTGCGCCGCTTGTACCCTCTACTTAGCATACCTATACGGTATTGCCCACACAATTTGTCGAGGATATATTCCGTGTGAGGAGTTTTGCCCGAACCTCCGACACTTATATTTCCAACCGTTATAACCGGAATATCAAACTCCGTATGCCTCAGCACGCCACGCTCAAACATTGCATTGCGGACAGCCACAATCCACCCATAGACAATTGAAATGGGCTTCAGCACAAGATATGACAGAATTCCGCGTTTGGCCATTGGTGAGAATCCGGATCGGTCGAACCTTCCGTATAGATTAGCGTATTTTTATATAATTAGTGCGACATTGTAGCGATGACATGTCCCGAATCGCCCGGTACGCGCGGGTTGCCTGGCGCATCGTTGCCGCATCAGAATCAGAAATTGCAGCTGACAGTTCACTATCCATATCCAGCAACATTTCCCACCATTTCACCTTTACTTCAGGATAATTTTCCGTGAAATAGTCTTCTGCACCTATCTCAGCTGCCATGTCATTTATTGCCATATCCAGCCCCCCAAGCTTGTCGACAAGGCCATGCTTGAGCGCAGTCTGGCCATCCCATACACGCCCTTCGGCCACAGCCTTTATCTGGGCAACAGTCTTGTGACGTCCGGCTGCGCATCTCGCCACAAACAGTTCGTAGCCATTATTGACATACGACTGCATTGCTGCTTTCTGGCCGTCTGTCATGGGCTGAAGCAACGTCGGGAAAGAACCGCTGTTGGTCTGAACGGTCTCCACATTCACCCCAAGCTTCTCTTTCATCAACGGCTGCAGGTTCGGAATTATACCGAAAATACCGATTGACCCGGTTAATGTGACGGGCTCAGCATAGATCCTATTTGCACCACAGGAGATATAATAACCGCCGGAGGCAGCCATATCACCCATCGAAACATAGAACGGCTTCTTCGGACAAAGTTTTTTAAACTGCTCAAAAGCTTCCCATATCTGCTCGGACGCAAACGCGCTGCCGCCGCCTGAGTTAACTCGCAAGATGAGTCCGTCAACAGTTTCGTCTTTTGCGATCTTCATAATCTCCGGAACTATTGCAGAGGCGCTTATCCCCTCTGAGCCAGAGTCAACGATATCACCGACGGCATAAAGTACGGCGATTTTGCTGCCTTTCCCTGATTTATTCAAGAGCGGAGACTTTGAAAGGGAAACATAGTCATCAAACGCAATAAAATCGGGATCATCCGCTTTACCGGTTTCAGACGCCAGGACTGTTGACATCTGATGACGGTATTTCAGTCCGTCTACAAGGCCATGCTTGAGATAGTAATCGGCTTGTTTGGTAAAGGTAAATGAATCGGCAATAATGTTTATGGAATCTGCTTTTATATTTCTGTTTGTCGCAATCTTATTTCTCACATAATCCCAGATGCTTCCGAGAAACAGCTCCTGCTGTTCCCGATTCGCATCACTCATCCCGGACAGCAGAAACGGCTCGACTGCACTTTTATAAGTGCCTACTTTGACAACCTGAGCCTCTATTCCGAGTTTTTCCATCAAGCCTTTGTAAAACATCGTCGTTGCCGACAATCCATGAATATCAAGCATCCCTATCGGATTGATAAAGACACTGTCCGCGACGGAAGCGACGTAATAGTCGGTCTGTGTATAGGAATCCGCGTAGCTATAAACCCATTTCCCTGACTTGCGGAATTCAGATAGCGCCTTTATAATGGCCTGAGCCTGCGCAAGCCCCATATTCGCGCCTTCGCATTCAAGATATATCCCCTTTATCCGATTGTCATCCTTTGCTTCATATATTGCATCGACAATATCCGTAAGCGCCACGGCTTTTTCTGCATTGCTATAGAGTTGCTCCATTAGGTTCACCGGCGTTTCACGATCGACGACCGTTCCGCCCAAAGTAATTTTCAAAACGGAATCATCCTTTACTTTGACCGGAGCATTCTTGCTTCCTGATGAAGTTGCAATCACACCGATTGTAAAAAACAAAAGAATAAAGCCCAAAAACACAGATATCCAGATCCCGGCAACCGTACCAAGGAAACTATAGAGAAATTTTTTCATTCGATGCTGTTTTTTTTTAACAATTGGCAAACCTTTGCCACGTTACAAAAGTAATGTTTTTTTAACTCTCAAACAAAATTGAGCCGTTATTTCTACAATATTTGCAGACGGGCCATCAAACACAGCACTCAAACGCTGTTTTAATGATCAATATTGAAACGGCTTTGAAGACACCTTTGTTTTACGGCAATATACGGAGCAACTTCCCGGTAGAAGTCCTGCTCACACTCCCGACATTAATGACTGCTTTTGGTCGCTCCGCTTTCAGAAGAAATTTCGACGCATATTCTTCAAGCCCCACGACAGG
This sequence comes from Paramuribaculum sp., assembly GCA_029058705.1. Lineage (GTDB taxonomy): Bacteria > Bacteroidota > Bacteroidia > Bacteroidales > Muribaculaceae > Paramuribaculum. The sequence continues at coordinate 11,735 of JAIDXA010000077.1, forward strand.
CGCATCACCCTCAACAACAAGAACCACTTCATCACCCCACTTCTCGCTCGGACGCGATGTTATGTAAAATGTCCTGTCTCTTAGCAGATCCGTAAGCTTTCGCTCAATATTCTCCGGAAGCACCTTGATACCGCCTGAATTTATAACATTGTCATACCGGCCATGCCATTCGAAATTCTTTGAGTCAAGAAGCGATACAACATCATTCGTCACAAGACGCCCGAAACTCATGACCTCTGAATGGATAACCAGGCATCCACGCTCGTCAATAGAAAATCTGACCGTCGGCAAAGCACGATAATACCTGTCTCCAAGGCGACGTATAGCCACATGACTGCATGTTTCCGTCATCCCATATGTGGCATATGCATTGATGCCGGAGTCTATCAGCTTTTTCTCATCCGCCTCAGACAAAGGAGCGCCCCCCACAATAAGATTTTCTATCAAACCCACCCATTTGGATGCAAGAAGACCATCAACCTGCGACGGTACTACCGCGGCCAGACGAATCGGCGCCGACGGGCAGGTTTTCAATGGCTGATTTGACGGAGGCTCGACCATTATGTCCGACCCGCTGACCTCTGCCCTGACAACCATCATTTTGCCGGCGATATAATCGACCGCCAGGGGCAGGAATACAAGAGACCCGCTCTCAACGCCGAAAAATTCGCACGTAGCCCGCGCCGACAGCTCCATGTCCGACTTGCTTAATTTAACCATTTTAGGCACGCCAGTCGAACCTGAAGTATAAGCCTCTATATAATCGCTGTCATCCTTCCACAGCTCGACAAATCTCTCTACCAGACAGATTGTCTGGCTATCTCCTATTATTGCCATGATAGCTCAGGAATAATCCAATGTTTATTTATATCATATTTCAAAACCTCACCGGTCTGGAATACCGGTGATGCAATATTGTTCACATACAGCTGACCTGTACCGAGTCCTTGCGGCATTGCAGGCGAATAACCAGAAACCCACTGGGCTATCGCATTCAGACCGACATTCGATTCCAATGCCGATGTAACCCACCAGCCGACATCCAGCAATTCACCGACAGAAATCCACTCCGATGCCCCCGAAAAGCCACCGCACAAAGCCGGTTTTAGAATTATATATGCCGGCTTGACTGCAGAAAGCAACTTATATTTCTCTTCAGGATCATTTATCCCGATCAGTTCCTCATCGAGAGCAACCGGTATCGGTGAACACCTGCAAATCTCCCTCATCCGCTCGATTTGTCCTTGCCTGATCGGCTGTTCAATCGAATGGATTTCAAGTTTAGACAGCCGCTCAATCTTTCCTAGTGCCTCATCAGCAGAAAACGCCCCATTTGCATCAATTCTGATTTCAAGGAGATCCGGAGAATATTCTGCCCTGATCCGTTCAAGCAAAGCCAATTCCTGGTCGAAATCAGCCCCTCCCACCTTGAATTTCACACATCGAAAACCAGCAGCTGTTTTTTCAGCCAGACGACAGCTCATCTCCTCAATCGAACCCATCCATACAAGTCCGTTGATCTGAATCTCCGACAAGCCTGCCGACCAATTGCCAGGAAACACGATCCTGTGGCCACCATTCCTCAAATCGAGCATTGCCGTTTCAAGCCCGAAAAGAATCGATGGAAAATCCGACAGCTCTTCCTTGCCAAATAAATCAGGAGACTCACAGACAGCTCTTAGCTTCGCTTCGTAATCGGAACGGTCATCACAGCTGAGCCCGCGAAACAGCGCACACTCACCAAGCCCGAAAACCTCAGGTGAATCATCGTCCCACACTTTTATGAAAAACGTCTCCTTTTGGGACATCACTTCTCGCGAAGTCCGTGCAGGCGACTTGAATTCGAGGATATAACGTGCGTAATTCGCTCTCAGCATCATCCCGGGAATTTTGGGAACTTGTCAAAATCGGGAGTCCTTTTTTCGAGGAATGCATTCTTACCCTCCTGGGCCTCTTCCATCAGATAGTACATAAGTGTCGCATCTCCAGCAAACTCCATCATACCTCTTTGTCCGTCAAGTTCTGCATTAAGGGCGCGTTTAATCATGCGGATAGCCATCGGGCTGCGCATGAGGATCGTCTCACACCACTCCATCGTCTCATCTTCGAGACGTTCAAATGGAACGACTTTATTCACCATTCCCATCCGCTCTGCTTCCACAGCAGTATACTGACGGCAAAGAAACCATATTTCACGAGCTTTTTTCTGTCCAACACACCTCGCGAGATATGACGAACCGAATCCGGCATCAAAACTACCGACCTTAGGACCTGTCTGACCAAATCTGGCATTATCTGAAGCTATTGTCAGATCGCATACGACATGCAGCACATGACCACCCCCGATAGCATAGCCATTGACCATCGCTATCACTGGCTTTGGTATTGACCGGATTGCTTTATGCAGATCCAGCACATTAAGACGCGGAACACCATTTTCATCTATATATCCGCCGATACCTTTCACCTTCTGGTCACCTCCCGAGCAAAATGCTTTGTCTCCGGCACCAGTCAGCACCACCACACCGATATCATTGGCTTCTCGACAATAGGCCATCGCATCCAACATCTCTTTATTTGTCTGAGGCCTGAATGCATTATAGACCTCCGGGCGATTTATCGTTATCTTTGCAACTTTCCCGCACTGCTGGAAAAGGATATCTCCATATTCTTTAATCGTTGTCCAGGTTCTCATTTATAATCTAATAGACTGGTTAGTGACATTCGGATTACTAATCATCAAGCAAATTTAGTTAATTTGCGCCGATTATGCAAATTCCTGCCGACTACGACGCGGACCATCAGCCGGACATGTTTCCGCCATGACAAACCTTGCTTACTTGCGTTTCTGCGAAAAATAATCCCTCAGCACTCTGCCAGACACCTCCCCGTCAGTCATCACCGCCAACATCGCCGCACGTTCTTTCTCGGCGAAAAAAACCGGCAGGCTTGTCCTAAGGGAAAGTTCATCCGTGGCCTCAAAATATCTCAGCCCATACGCGTTGGAAAGAGCCTCGGCAGGAAACACACAAGGACTGTCGAAACACGTCTCTACTATATCAAGGTCACGGGTCGATTTTATGAAATGAAAAATTCCGCCGCCCCCGTTACACATCACTATCATCTTGAATCCTGGCGTCAGCAATCCGGAGCCCAACGCTCCGACATCATATTGCGCGCTCATATCCCCCGTGATCAACAATGTCGGCGCTGTTCCATAGGCCGTCATAGCGCCCAAAGCGGTCGACGTTGAGCCATCTATCCCGCTCACACCCCTGTTGCAGTCCGATCTGTGAAAAGAATATTCTCCGAACAACTGCGCATAACGAACGGGCGTCCCGTTCGACAACTGCAGATTATAATTTCGGGGAATCGCCGGAATAATTACAGAAAAAGCTTTCAGATCCGACCATGGAGCTCGTGAAATGCAAGCCTGATGCAAGGATCTGGCCGAGTCCCTCACCACAAGCCAACGACGCCGGAAATCGCTCATCAGGTCCGCCCGACCCAATTCCGTCACCAACTGACAGAAAAACGACCTGGGCTCAAGCTCTATTCTTATCGTCAAAGACTTAAAGCAATCGACCGTTGTCAGCGAGCGCCCAACGTGCCAGTGTTGATCCGGCTTTTTGTCACGGATATATTGCTTCACCATCCGTGAAACAAGAGCTCCGCCGAACGAAATGACGATATCCGGCGCGAGATCCTCTCGTTCATCCTCCGACAACACACTCAGTGTTGCATCTATCTCACTTATAAAGTCATCTCCACGAAGGTTCGCGAGCGTTTCTGTGAGAACCACGACATTCGGCAGCTGCGACAATTTCCTCAATGCTCCATTAAGAGCTTTGTCTGGAGCCGAAAAGCCGGCAATTATCATGATTCTCCGCGGCGGCACAAGCTCCGCCGCAAGCTGCTTGACATCGACATCATCCAGTTCCGCTGCCGGCGCAACCAGTCTGATCATGCGCTCCTGAGAATCCGGAATCTCCTCAAGCAAGCCAATCGGCTCAGGAATCTGGACATTTATATGCACTGGCCCATATGGCTGCATTTTTGCGGACATCACCGCATCGTTCAGTATTCTGTTGACATACCATTTCGCGTCTCCCTCAACACGAGACGGTATATCATAGCTCTTCTTTACAAAATTCTGGAATGCACCGAACTGGCGGATTGTCTGTGAATCATCCTGATCAATCCATTCCACCGGCCGGTCTGCAGAAATCACGATCAATGGAATCTTGCGATAGTAGGCCTCAGCAACTGAAGGTGCGAAATTGAGCAAAGCGGTTCCCGAGGTACACACCACAGCGACAGGCGCTCCGGAAACCAACGATTTCCCTAATGCAACAAAACCGGCCGTACGCTCGTCGACAACAACCGTTGTTTTCAACTCCTGACAACGTGACAAGGCAATCAACAACGGTGTGTTCCGAGATCCCGGACACGCCACAACCTCTTCGACTCCGGCCGACTGCAAAACATCAACGATGCAACGGCTTGAATAATTAATAGTGTTAAGCGGCATACTTCCTCTTCTTAATTTCAACTGCAAAAATAAGAAATTTTGAAAAACGCCCCAAAAAAGTCATACAGGGGTCGATTCAATAACCGACTCCCGAGAATCAGTCACATCACCACCGTTCACACTCGGGCTATAACAAATAATCAGACACAGACCCTGCGGCGCACATTCATCATCTCAACATCCACCGAACCGCCCGCAACAGGAAACCCAACCAGACGCCTTCAATGAAAAGTTTCCCAAAAGCAAACATTTGAGCTCTACATATCAGCATGTTGCAATTTTTTGCAATTAAAAAAGTTATCCAAAACATCAAACTATCACAATATTTCGACGTCGTTTTTTTTGGCAATAATAAAGATTTTCCACTATCTTTGCAACGCAGAAACGACATGACGTTTCGCTTTATGTCACTAACATCCTTTCCACCACTCAAAATGATTCAGACAGTTATCAAACGCGATGGCCGCATCGTCGGTTACAACGAGGAGAAAATCAAAGCCGCAATCAGAAAAGCGATGCTTCAGACCGAAATGGGCGAAGACGAATCCCTTCTCCAGAAGATTGCAGACCGTATAGGCTGCTCAGGCAACGACCGAATGACCGTCGAAGAAATTCAGGATCGCGTAGAGCTTGAACTGATGAACAGCCCGAGAAAGGAGGTCGCAAAAAGATACATAGCCTATCGCGATCAGAGAAGCATAGCCCGCAGGGCTAAAACCCGCGAAATGTTCTTGGAAATAATAGAGGCAAAAAGCAATGACATCACACGAGAGAACGCAAACATGAATACCGATTCTCCCGCGGGAATGATGATGAAGTTTGCAAGCGAAACAACCAAGCCGTTTGTTGACGACTACCTGCTCTCTCCGGAAGCCAGAGACGCTGTGCGCTCAGGCTACCTCCACATCCACGACAAAGACTACTATCCGACAAAGAGCCTTACATGCGTACAACACCCCCTCGACCGCATCCTCAATTATGGATTTCAGGCCGGCCACAGCGAATCAAGACCGGCAAAGCGCATTGAAACCGCCAGTGTCATCAGCTGTATCTCTCTTGAAACCGCACAAAACGAAATGCATGGAGGTCAGGCGATCCCCGCATTCGACTTCTATCTCGCGCCTTTTGTCAGATCATCCTTCGAAGAAGAACTCAAAAAGCTCGCGGCACTGACCGGCGATGATCTGAAAGAACTCAAAACGAGAGATGTCAAAGATTATATAAGCA
>JAIDXA010000078.1 GCA_029058705.1 Paramuribaculum sp.
TTACCGGATCATCGAAAAAAAACCCGGGGCGCGGCCAACTGCCGCGCCCCGGTTTTTTCAATTCATCTTAACCGGACTCTCAACGCTGGATAAGCTCAAAAAGTCGGGCATGACCATTTACCTTGATCATTGACGTATTCGGTGAAAGAACAACCGTGGCATACGGCGTCTTGACCTCAATCGATGCAATCTCGCGTCCCTTGCTGTCAAACTGCCGCACTGTGACCGCGCCCATCATGTCTGCCATAAGCATGACAAGATCGTTTGCTCCCGTCAGACGTGAGAACTCGAGCGTTCCCTCCAGAGAGGTCCATGTCGTCGGATTGTCATCAAACGCCTTAAGCGACGATTCAACATCTTTCGACTCAATCTTCATTCCGAGACGTTCCGGAGTCAGAGGATTTACATGGAGCGTGCGCACAGACGCCCACGACTTACGGTCGGAATCCAGACGACGCAGACGCAGATAACGAGCATCGACCGGCTCTCCCTTCCACGTATACTCATAGGTCTTGGCAAGTTCCGGGCTCAAAGCAACCCAATTCTTACCATCGGCCGAAGTCTCGATCACCATATTGTCGAAATAGTCTCCGTCATCGACCGAATTGCGGCCCTGGACGAGAACCACCTCGTCGATCGGACGCACCGCCTGCAGATCAAGACCGAACCACGAACCGGGTCCCTGTGCTTCCTGTGTCGAGAAAAACGACTTAGGATCATTGTCGAGCATCGCCGCGATCTGCGATGGCTTCAGATAGGGGAACGTTCCGATTCCCTCATACATGGCCGGAACACGTCCGCTGACCCTCTTGTAGAAACCTTTGATCATTCCGTTCATGGCGTTCTCATAGAACGGCTGCAGCTTCATCGTGCCGACTTTATGGCTATTGTAGGCCTTCTCCTCGTCCGGAGTCATCAGCGTAGCCATATAATCCTGCCAGAAAATCGAATCGTTGCCCTTTTCATAAGTCTTGATCAGATCAAGAGTGGCAAGGCCACGTTTGCCGAGCTTGGTGAATTCCGCAAGCCACGGCTTCATCTCCTTGATCAGAGCGGGATTGTTGCCGTCCTTGAGGATCTTCGACTCAACACCGGTTATCTTTGTGAATTCCGACTTCAGAGCGTCGAACTGCCCCTGCGTATAGTTGTTGAACGGGAAGATGGTCGTTTCCCACGACTCATCGCGGCGATAGCCCGTCTCCGTATCTGCCGAATGAATGGCAAATGTGCGGTAAGCGTCCGCCGCATCAGGCATCAGCTCCACCAGACCGCGTTCCCAGTTGTCGATAGCATTATATGCAGGTGTGTTCCATGAATAATCGGCAACACCATAGAGGGCAAGCTTCGAAGCCTCGCCATGTTCCATCGGATTGCTGACAACACCCGCAACCTCTTTTGAAGTCAGCGTCGTGTCAAGACCATACACCGGCCCCTGCATCAGAATATGTTTGCAATAGTCCGTCACCGGATAATTCCACCAGTAAAGAGCCGGTCGCTTGATGCGCGAATTGATAAAGTCAAGCGTCTCGTGGGTCAGATCGCTGCACACTACAGCTCCAGTCCAGAAAACCTCGACATCCGGATTCAACCCGCGGCCATAGACTGCCAGCGGGCCATTTGGGCCGGGCTTCGCCCAGAGCTGGGAATAATCCGTCGGACAGACGATCAGATTCGTCACATCGCCCTTCTTCTTGACAAAATCCGTTGTCAGATTGTTGAGAAGTTCAACCTGACGGTCTGGATTCGTCCCGTCTCCGTCGATATCGTCAAAGAAAACCGCGAATGAACGCACTCCCAGATCATACATCATATTAAACTTGTTGACCAGCGAATCATAGTCCTCCTTGTTCCAGCGGATATCTTTTCCGGGATGGATAGCCCAGATAAAATTGACACGGTTGCGCTTGGCAGCCTCGACAAGCTCCTTGATGTTGCGGGCCTGATCCTCCGGATAAGGCTGACGCCAGTATGGCGAGCTGTGATATGGATCATCCTTCGGTCCATAGAGATAATCGCACATCTTGTGCCGTCCGTAGAAATCCAGAAGCGACATACGCACCTCGTGACTCCACGGAGCGCCGTAGAAACCCTCGACAACACCACGATACTTCATCGACGGATAATCATTGACAACCATCATCGGAAGTTCGCCTGCAGCCACACGCTCCGACTCAAGGATCTGGCGAAGCGTCTGAAGTCCGTAAAAAGCGCCTCGCTCGTTATAGCCCGTGACAGTGATCTTCTTAGGCCCGATATCAAGGACATACGCTCCGTCGACCGGTTTGACTCCGGCCTTCGACGCAACCTTTTCGCCGAAATCGATTTCAATTTCTATTCCCTTGGGCTCCTGACGGATAAATGCGACATCATTGGCAAATGCTTTCTTCTTATCCTTTATCCGGAAACCGCCGGTGGGATTCAGAATGCCCGAATAAGGCGTTTCAACACTCTGTGGCACAGGATTGATCACAAGCCCGTGATGGTCAAGTTTCTTGCCCGGAACGGGATTGACCGTCTGCACTTCGCCGCGCTGCGAATCGAAGTCAAAACCGCCGTCGGTTTCGGCATGTGCCGTTCCTGAAACCGTCGCGGACAATACTGCCGCCGCGACAAACGTCTTGGTTAGTTTAATCATTGGTTGGTTTTATAATTGAAGTTATATTATAGTCATTTCTGCAAATCAATCGTCGGGGCCACCGAATTCGTCGCTTTCTTCGTCCGCAAACTGAATCTTAAGGTCCTCCTTGTTTCCGGCATAACTGAAAATCGACTTCTCTCCGGCCGAAAGCTTGCCCCAGACAACACTCACCGAATTCGGCTCAAGTGTGATCCGTGCGCTGCGGCCATTGCCCAGATCCACAAGTGTCGCGCCGTTATTGCTGTCAAGCTCCTGTCCGTAAGCCGAAAAATGCTTCACAAGAGCCGCATAAAGAGTCCGCAGCTTTCCCCGCAGTTTTCCATAATTGTTGAACGTAACGGTAAACTTCGAGGGCGTCTGCGACGTAAAAACATATCCGGTCGGAATCTTATTCATATGATACCAGTAATAATTTCCCCACACATAATCGATCACCTTCTCCTGACGATAAGTCTGATGACTCAGATTCGACGGGAATGTAACCGTCTCCGAAATCATCTCACCCTCGACCGTAGGAAACAGATTGACCTCGTTCGTATAGGAATAATTCGACGCAACCGGCTTATTGGTCGAAGAGAAATAACGGGCCTGGCGCTCGAGTGTCTTCTGGACCGACGACTGGAATGTGATGCTGTCCATCGTGTTGGCATCCATACCTACGCCTGAAACAAGCGCATCGATGTCGATATGGTCAGACTCCACATAATAGCACGGTATCAGCGAAGCATAGTCTATCATGCTGAACTGCTCCTGATCGGCGGCCATCTCTCCGTCAAGCGTTATAACCTGCCAGCGGTCCTCGCGCACCTGCACGAACACATGGTCGCCGAACAGAGGGGAAACATCCATAAACTTCTTTGCAACAGCCTTCGATCCGTCCAGATTAAGAATGACCCATTCCGGATCATCTCCATCCTCCGCCTCATTGACCGCTATGTGCTCAGCCCCGAGAAAACGCGCATACGTATATTTGGCTTTCATAACCACTCCCTCGCCTATCGACTTCATGCCATAACGGCCCGAATCATCACAATATATATAATGATTGCCCGCGACATCCGTAATCGAACTGTTCGAAGGATCCGGTCTGACCGCAATCTCCCCGTTCAAATCCATCAGACCCCAGCTCTCCTTGTCGCCGTCATGAACCCCGACCGGTAGATAGCCGCTCCGGAACCGATCGCCGATACGGCTATACTTTCTTGAGCTAACCGTGAAAAGTTTTTCTCCATTATAGTCAAAGACCGTTGCGACAGACTCTTCCGTCGAATCGGCGTTTTCCGTCGTAAAAAACGAAAAACTGCGCGAATCATGCGCAATGATCCTGCCGTCGGCCGGCGTGTTGATCGAATAATACTTGGCCGGAACAACAACATCGCCGTTAAAATCGATCACACCCTGCACCGTATCCGACGAAAAAACAGACAGCCCGTCATTGAAATCCCCGAAATGCTTGGGCTGCAGACTGCCTATCCGCTCCAGCGACGCAACCTCGTTGCCATCCACATCGATGATCGTCACCGGCTGATCCCGTTCGGCAACTATCGCATGACCCTTATGGAAATTGCTCACATAGCGATACTCCTTGTCTCCGACAGTCACAGGATGTTCATCGGCCGAATACAATTCCCAGTAACCCCTGGAATTCTGAGCCCAGAAACGCCCGCATGTCACAGGCGAAGGCCTGTGCGAAAACTCAGGCGCCACAACAACCGCTCCGTCAGCACTCACAAAGCCCCAGTCGTCGCCACCTTTGATCTTACACGGAAAAGCCTCATAATCACCGGCCGGTGTTCCACACGCCGAAAACAGCAGCACGGCCAATGCAAAAACTGTCAAAAGAGTCGAATTCTTCATTTCACGGTATTTTGGGTTTATTAAAGCAATGATTGGATTTGACCTTTATTCGCTCAAAGATGTTTTTTTTCGAGTGATGCATGATGACTTATGCAGAGAGCGGCACAGGCATCGCGGATTAGAAACACATCACACACCGCTCCGGAATTTTCCATCCTGATTGAATTCAAACATTCTCTGAGTTTGCAAATATACGAAGAATATCCGACCAAAAAAACAGCATCACTTTGCATTTTAGATTAATATGGATTATTTTTGCAGACTGGAAAGTCATCATAACTCACATTTCACAACAATATCGCCAATGAACATCAGAAAAATCCTGACCGGAATCGCCGTGACACTCGCAACCGTGTGTGCAACAACTTCGCTTGCCGTCACCCCAATCAAGACCACCATCCCCAAACGGCCGGCCGGAGCGACCGACCTCGTCGGATTCGCCTTGCCGCCAATCGATACGGTCAGAGTCGGATTCATCGGGCTTGGAATGCGCGGTCCCGATGCGGTCGACCGGTTCGCCCACATCCCGGGTACTAAAATAGTCGCACTCTGCGACATCGAAAAAGAACGTGCCGAAAAATGCCAGGCCAGACTCGACAAAGCTGACAGACCCCGGGCAACAGTCTACGGAGGTTCGCCCGACAGCTGGAAAAAACTCTGCGATCGCCCTGACATAAACCTCGTCTATATCGCGACCGACTGGGTAAACCATGCCCCCATGGCCAAATATGCAATGGAAAAAGGAAAACATGTAGCGATAGAAGTCCCCGCTGCAATGACTCTCGACGAAATCTGGGATCTCATAAACACCGCAGAAAAAACCGGACGACACTGCATGATGCTCGAAAACTGCGTCTACGATTTCTTTGAACTGAACACCCTCAACATGGCTCAGAAAGGACTGTTCGGCGACATCCTTCACGTCGAAGGCGCATACATCCACAACCTCAACGACTTCTGGCCATACTACTGGAACAACTGGCGAATGGACTACAACCGCAAAAACCGCGGCGACGTATATCCCACCCACGGAATGGGGCCTGCCTGCCAGCTGCTCGACATACACCGCGGCGACAGAATGGAAACGCTCGTCTCCATGGACACCAAACCCGTCAACGGACCGGCCTTCATCGAAAAATCAACCGGGAAAAAACCGGAATCATTTGCCAACGGCGACCACACAATGACAATGATCCGCACCGTCAACGGAAAAACCATAATGATTCAGCACGACGTCGTGACCCCCCGTCCATACTCACGCATGTACCAGCTCACCGGCACTAAAGGATTTGCAGAAAAATATCCCACCCCCGGCTACGCTTTCGAGCCCGAACAGATTGCCGGCGACTCAATCCCCGACCACGAGAACCTGTCTGCCCACGGATACATTTCCGACGCCCAGCGCCAGGCTCTGACCGAACGCCACCAGCATCCCATTATTAAAGAGGTGGGAGAAGTGGCAAAAAAAGTCGGCGGACACGGCGGTATGGACTACATCATGGACTACAGGCTCGTCTACTGCCTGCGCAACGGACTGCCGCTCGACATGGATGTCTACGACATGGCCGAATGGTGCTCTTTGGTCCCGCTGTCGAAAATCTCGCTCGAAAACGGATCGGCCCCGGTCGAAGTCCCCGACTTCACCCGCGGCGCCTGGAAAAAGCTCTCCGGCTATCGCCATTTCTACAAATAGAAATCAAAAATCCGATTTAATCGATATTTTTTAGCATTTAAATTTGATTTTTTGTTAAATTTTTGTTAAACGCATCACAACTCTTGTTCAGTTGATCAGAAATTAGCTACATTTGCATGTGTGTTTTTCATAGTATTAGATTAAGATAAAGGTTTAAAGGGAAAGAGATGTTGTGAAACATCTCTTTTTTATTTTTATTTTTATATTTCCATGCCTTTTCTTAACTTTGTTGATGGCAGAACAGCCGTTCCAATCTCCAACCACCCTCATCCTTCATGAAAACATTCAGAATCTACCCATCGTCAATCAACGACAGATTCATCGCCGAAGTGGCCGACGCCATGCGCGGCGGAGATCTGATTCTCTATCCGACCGACACAATCTATGCAATCGGATGCGATGCCACAAACCAGAACGCAATAGAACGGCTATGCCGGATCAAAAACATCAATCCCCAAAAAAACACCTTGTCTATAATCTGCTGCGACATATCGCAGGCCAGCGAATATGCCCGCATCGACAACCGCGCCTACGCCGTGCTGCGACACAACACCCCCGGGCCTTTCACATTCATACTGCCGGCGGCAACGACTCTCCCTAAAATCTTCAAAGGACGACGGCAGGTCGGACTCAGAATCCCGGACAACCCAATACCCATAGCGCTCGCAAAAGAACTCGGACATCCGATTCTGACAACGTCAATACCGACAGACGCGCTCTCCGACGACGAAATAACATCAGTCGACGAAATCTCGTTGCGCTACGAATCACATCCTGCCATCGGCGTCCTCGTCGATGGTGGAAACGGCAACCTGACTCCTTCAACAATCGTAGACCTGACCGACAGCTCCAATCCGGAAATAATCCGGCAGGGCGCCGGATCGATAAACTGATCAAAAACAGCCACGGACATGTCACAACAGCCTCTGACTCTGCCACCTCAAACCGGAGGAACTGCCGGATCAATCGAAGAATCCGCCCGACAGATTGTCATTGTCGGCGCCAACGGATCCGGAAAAAGCCGGTTCACAGCAAAAATGATCCTCGATTGCGGACCCAAAGCATTTCCATTGTCGGTACTGACCGCCCTCTTCGAAAAAAGCAGCGGGCCGACAGGAAACCCGGCAATCGACACCCGTTATGACGAAGCCGTCGCCAACGGAATGCCATGCAATCCCGAAACCTCGCAGCTCGACCGGCTTCTGACGATGCTCCTCAACGATGAAATGCGCAACCTGCTTTCATTTAAACTGCGCAGCCGCTCCCACCCCGGAATCACTCTTGCCCCGACTCGTCTCGACACCGTCATCGACCTATGGGAGCAGATTTTTCCCGGAAGCAGAGTGCTTGTCGAAAGCGGACGGCTGCTGTTTGCGCGCGACTCCGACAGGGAAGAAGACCGCGGATATTCGACTTCACGACTGTCGACAGGCGAAAAAGCCGTCCTATACTATCTGGCCGCAATGAGCTATGCTCCAAAACGATCCATCGTATTCATCGACTCTCCGGAACTCTTCCTCCATCCGACTGTCCTAAGTTCGCTTTTCAACCACATGGAATCGATGCGGACAGACTGTCGCTTCGTCTACACAACCCACGACCTCGACTTCGCTTCGTCGCGGTCAGCATCTTCAGCCATATGGGTCAGAAGCTTCGACCCATCGTCAACAACATGGCAATATGAAATCCTGCCTCCCGACACAATCCTGTCCGACGAAATCTACCGGACAATAATCGGTTCGCGCAAACCCGTCCTATTCATCGAGGGCGACAGCCGACGTTCAATCGACTCGAAACTCTACCCGCTGATTTTCCCCGACTTCACAATCCAGGCGCTCGGAAGCTGCAACAAAGTGATCGAAGCGACACGCACATTCAACGACCTGAACTCGTTCCATCACATGGACTCGCAAGGAATCGTCGACCGCGACCGACGCGACAGCCACGAAGTGGAATATCTGAGAAAAAAGCGCATCATGGTGCCTGAAGTCGCCGAAGTCGAAAACCTGCTTCTCATCGAAGAAGTCGTGCGCACTGTCGCGACAGCTTGCGGGAAAGATGAAAACCACGTCGCCGACAAAGTCAAACGGACAATAATAAAGGAATTCCGCAACGACCTGACACAACAGGCACTACTACACACCCGCCACCGTGTAAAACGGATCGTCGAATGCCGGATCGACGGACGGTTCGCTTCGATCGACAGGCTCGAACGACACCTCGCCGACCTCCCGCGCGAGATAAATCCACGCGGGCTCTACAATTCCCTCTGCAAGGAATTCCAGCGCTACGTATCCACAAACGACTACGCCTCTATCCTGAGGGTCTACAACCAGAAATCGATGCTGCCCGGATGCAACGTTGCCGGACTGTGCGGACTGCGCGACAAAGATGACTACCTATACACCATCCTCCGCCTTTTGCGTACCGATCCACGTTCCGCCGGAAGAATCCGCAACGCTGTCCTTCAGTGCTTCAACTACACAAACAACCGACCCTACCCCGAAAATGAACAAAACGACATTTAAATACTGGATCGAAGCCATGCGCCTGCGGACACTCCCCGTCTCGGCCGCCGGCGTCATAACCGCATCCGGCTGCGCGCTTGCCGACAACTCATTCCGCCCGCTCCCCGCTTTGATGTGTCTCATATTTGCCATTCTCGCACAGATCTCATCAAACTTCGCAAACGAATACTATGACTTCAAAGGCGGACTCGACAAAAAAGGGCGCGAAGGCCCCAGACGCGGAGTGACGGAAGGCGACATCTCACCAAAAGCCATGCTTGCCGCAACCTATCTGACCCTAGCCATCGCATGTATCATCGGACTGTCCCTGCTCTTATTCGGCGGATGGTGGCTGATTCCTGTAGGAATTGCCGTCGCAATCGGAGCCGTCGCATACAGCGCAGGCCCATATCCGCTATCCCATCACGGCCTTGGCGAAATCGCTGTCATTGCCTTTTTCGGACTCGTTCCAGTGTGCTGCACATACACGCTCCAGACCGGACACCTGCCGCTGCCCGTCGTCGCCATGGCGCTTGCAACAGGGCTGATGGGCGCAAACGTACTGATAATAAACAACTACCGCGACATCGACGATGACCGCGCCGTAGGAAAACAAACACTTGCCGTAAAATTCGGCCCGGCCGCCATGCGGATGCTCTACCTCTTCAACTCAATGGCCGCAATAGCCCTGGCCATGACATGCAACAGCAATGTCAACACAACCGCACTCGCGACAACATGTGGAATCTACGGCATCGGAGCCGTCGCAATCGTCACACTGATGGGAAAGCTGAATGGACGGCGACTGACACCATTGCTCGGAGCTACCGCAATGCTGATGCTGCTATTCTCCACAGCATGGGCCATAATTGCTGCGGCCGCACGGTAAAAAACCGCCTCACTCAACGCACCCGGGAGTAAAATCCGGGAAACGGCTTGTGATATAAGCCACTATCACATCAACAACCTTATCCATCCCTATACGCGACGTGTCAAACGTCAGATCATAGCTCGAAGCCGCGCCCCACTCCTTGTCAGTATAGAAATTATAATAATTCGCCCGGAGCTTATTCATTCTGATCGCCTTCGCCCGAGCCTTTTCGGCCGTCAGATTCTCCTCATCGCGCGCCATTATGCGGGCAACACAGTTTTCAATAGGAGCATGGACAAAAATATTCACAAGGCGCTCATGGTCACGCAGCACATAATCCGACGTCCTCCCGACAATCACACAGTTCGACCGCTCTGCAAGCGAATGAATGAAATCACTCTGCGCACGATAGATACTGTCATCGGAAATCGACGTGCTCCCCGCATAGCAATTGACATTGCTGAGACCGAAAGCAAACGAGAAAATTCCGTTGAAAAACTTCGGGAAACGCTCATCGCATCTCTCGAAAAATGCCTTGTCCACACCCGCATGTTCAGCGGCCTCGCTTAGCAGCTCCTTGTCATAATATTTGAATCCGAGACGATCGGCCAGCTTCTTGCCCAACTCGCGCCCCCCACTGCCGAACTGTCGGCCAATGGTTATCACTATCGGTTGATTTACAGTCATGCTATCACTATTTTTGGCAAATATAGGTAAAAATTCTAAGAAACTCGCAAAAATTAACTGCGGATGAAAGCGAAAACTCCGGGCAAAATCAAAAAATGCCGCAGCAGGCAACACCTTATCTATCTCAACAACCGCAATCCCGAAGCTGTTCAGTCCCTTCACCCGCGCTCAAAAACCTCAAAAAGCTGCATACACAAGATTTGTGCCCCAAAAATTTTCAGATTCGGTAAATTACTATTAATTTTGCAGTTCGGGAAAATAAAGCATTGTCGTACACTCCCGGTCATTCAATTTTCGGAAATAAAAAACTAAACATATCATGTCCACCAACAAAGAAAACGAGACTAAAACAGGCCTTGACAACCTAAACGACTCCCTGACCGGAATCGAGCAGACCGTCGAAAAAAACCAGAAGCTCATAATGTGGGGCTGCATCGGCGTCGTCGCAATTGTCGCCATCATCCTAATCTACATGTTTGCAATCCGCAAACCCGGAATTGAAAACTCCAACAACGCAATCGGTCAGGCCGATCTCGAAATGCTTGTCGGAAACGACTCGACCGCACTCGTACAATACCAGCATGTCGCCGATGAATACGGCTATGACGCCGGCAACCGCGCAGCACTGAACGCCGCCATCCTTCTCTACAAAAAAGGGAAATATCAGGAAGCGCTCGACTACCTCGCAAAATACTCTTCTAAAGAAAACGTAATCGGAGCAACCGCAAAATCCCTCGAAGGCGACTGCTATGTCAACCTCGACAAACTCGACGAAGCCATCGCCTGCTACGAAAAAGCCGTGAAGATCTCCGACAAAAACCCCGCCCTCACCCCCTACTTCCTCATGAAAGAAGCAAACGTCTACAACGCCCGGAAAGACTTCACAAAAGAAGCCGAGGCCTATCAGACGATCATCGATGAATATCCCAGCTTCGGCCCACGAATGAACATCGACTTCGAAAAATATGTCGAACGCGCAAACGCTCTTGCAGCAGCTAAATAAAAAGCCGTCCGACACTCGACACATAACAAAAAAACATCAGACTGCATCACACTCCCATTCATCGTGTGATGCAGTCCGTTTTTTACCATGATCACGAACCGGCATCTATAACCAGAACGGCCGAATACACTACATAGCACACCACCAGCACCACGCCCTCGACACGTGTGATTGTCCGGCGGGAGAAAAACCACCCGAAAACCCAGAAAAGAACCGTTGCGCCAAAAAGCCAGAGAAGATCGAAATTTCCTATACCCGACAACCGCAGCGGAGCTATGGTCGCCGCACTGCCCAGAACGAGAAACACATTGAAGATGTTCGATCCGATCACATTTCCGATAGCCATGTCAGTCCGCCCCTTCAGCGCAGCGGCAACCGAGGCCGCAAGCTCTGGCAGAGACGTACCCGCCGCAACTATCGTCAGTCCGATAACCGCATCACTGACGCCTAATGCCGACGCGACAGATGAAGCCCCGTCAACAAACCAGTCGCCTCCAGCCACAAGCGCCACAAGACCTCCGGCCACATAGACAACCGACCGCCACAAAGCCAACGGCTTCTGCTGCTTTTCCGCAACGGCAACCGCTGTCGGCTCCGCAGCCATGGCATCAGGCGACGCACTGCGAGCCTGCGCGAACGTATAACGGATAAAAACCATAAAAAAACAGATCAGCAACAGCCCGTCCACACGGCTAATCTCAGACAACCCCGCCGAATCAAGCAACGGACCGTTAGCCATTATCAGGAGAATCAGCGACGAAAGAACAACCAGAGGTATATCATTCGTCAGAATCGTCCGCCTGACAACGACCGGAGCGACAATGGCCGTGACTCCGACAATGACAAGCGTATTGAACAGATTCGACCCCACAACATTCCCCACCGCAAGACCCGCCGATCCATTAATGGCCGAAATGATCGAAATCGCAAGTTCGGGAGCCGACGTACCGAACGCCACAACCGTCAGTCCGACAACAAGATCGGAAATACCCAGACGCCGCGCGATATCCGCAGCCCCGTCTGTCAGATAATTTGCACCGCAGAGGATAAGCCCCAGTCCAGCAACAAGAACAGCAATACTAATCAACATATTTCAGATATTTTTGTCATTAAACCTGCAAAAATAGAAATTTAGAGTTATATTTGCATTATAAAAAGATGCATGTTTACCCTAAGAAACTGTATTATTCTCTTTTAAACGTTTCTTACATTACATTTGGTTTGAAACCAAACACATTCTAAGATAACCGAATAAAACAATATAACAAGATGAGCAAAGAAAAAGTGCTGGTCACGGGAGCTGACGGCTTCATCGGCTCTCACCTCACCGAAACACTACTGAACGCAGGATACAGCGTCAGAGCTTTGAGCTACTACAACTCTTTCAACTCCTGGGGATGGCTCGAAGGCATGCGCCACCCCGACCTCGAAATCGTCAGCGGTGATGTGCGCGACCCCGAATTCTGCCGCCACATAACACGTGGTTGCCAACTCGTCTTCCATCTTGCCGCTCTAATCGCAATCCCCTACAGCTACGTTGCCCCCGACAGCTACGTCGACACCAATATCCGCGGCACTCTCAACATGCTTCAGGCTGCCCGCGACTGCAATGTGCGGCGGATTGTCGTAACCTCGACAAGCGAAGTCTACGGCACCGCTCTCTACGTCCCGATCGACGAAAAGCATCCACGTCAGCCTCAGTCGCCCTACTCGGCGACCAAAATCGGCGCCGACGCCATTGCCATGAGTTTCTATAACGCGTTCGACACCCCCGTTGTGATCGCCCGCCCATTCAACACCTACGGCCCCCGGCAGAGCGCGCGCGCGATCATCCCGACAATCATCACCCAGATCGCTTCAGGCGTCAGGGAAATAAAAGTCGGCGACCTCACGCCGACACGCGACTTCAACTACGTGACCGACACTGCCGCCGGATTCCTCGCCCTCGCCACGACTCCCGGAATCGAAGGACGCGAGATAAACATCGCGACCGGACGCGAAGTCACAATGGAACACACCCTCCACACTATCGCACGGCTAATGGACGCCGACATCTCTTGGGTCACAGACCCCGAACGGCTCCGACCTTCAAAAAGCGAAGTCCGACGTCTGCTCGGCGACAACTCCCTCATCACATCCCTGACCGACTGGCGGCCGAAAGTAAACCTCGAAGAAGGTCTCCGGAAAACCATCGACTGGATCGTCAGACCTGAAAACCTCGCCGGCTACAAAACAGACATATACAACCGCTGATCTCCTACCCTGCGACAGCAACAACCATGGCAGACAAGTATACAATCCTCATCGGTGGTGGTGGCCACGCCAGATCCCTTGTGGAAGTGATGCCGCCCGACAGCTTCGACGCATACGTCGCGACCTCACCGTCGCCCGAAGGAATGGACATCCCCTATGTCGGCGATGACTCAAAGGCCTTATCCTCACTCGATCCCGACACTTGTGCCATACACATCGCCGTAGGCTACTCCGCAGGTGCCTCGCTATCACTCCGACGGAGAATAATCGAAACTTATAAGGATTTTGAGCCCGTCTCGATGATAGCCCCATCGGCCGTCGTGACAGCTTCGTCGACCATCGGACCCGGCACTGCCGTAATGGCACGCGCAGTCGTCAACCGATCATCAACCGGAAAACACTGCGTCATAAACACCGGTGCCGTAATCGACCACGACTGCTGCCTTGGATCAAACGTCTTTGTCGGCCCCGGAGCCATTATCTGCGGAGAAGTCCAAATCGGAAATGACGTCTTTATCGGCGCCGGAGCCGTCATCCGCAACGGTATCTCCATAGCCTCCGGAGCCAGAATCGCAATGGGAGCGACCGTCACAGCTCCGATCACCTCGCCGGGTCTCTATTTAGGTTCTCCCGCAAAAAAAATGACCGAATGAAAACAATAATAATCGCAGAAATAGGAGTAAACCACGGCGGCGACATCGAAACCGCACGACGCATGATCACTGCTGCACGCGAAGCCGGGGCCGACTATGTCAAATTCCAGACATTCAAAGCCGAAAACCTCGTATGCCGGTCCGCGCGCAGGGCTGAATACCAGGAGCGAAACTGCGGCGGCACCGAATCTCAGTTCGAAATGCTCAGACGGCTGCAGCTCTCCTCCGACAACTTCGTGGCCCTTGCCGAAGAATGCGCCCGACAGCATGTCGGATTCCTGTCGTCGCCCTTCGATATCGAAAGCGTCGGCACTCTCGCGCGATTCAACATGGACTACTGGAAAATTCCCTCCGGCGAAATAACAAACCTGCCTTTCCTTGAAGCAATAGGCGCCCAACGGGCCAACGTTATCCTCTCGACCGGAATGTCAACGATCAATGAAGTCGAAAACGCCATCCGCATCCTTGAAAACGCCGGAACCAACCGGAAAAACATAATCCTCCTCCATTGCAACACCCAATATCCGACCCCGCCCGAAGATGTAAACCTCCTGGCAATGAAAGCGCTCGAAACGCTCGGCTGCCGAAGCGTCGGATTCAGCGACCACACCGTCGGAACGGCTGTCCCGGCAGCAGCTGTCGCGTTGGGCGCGACAGTTATTGAAAAACACTTCACCCTCGACAAAAACGCTCCCGGACCCGACCACCGGGCCTCGGCCGATCCCGAGGAATTCGCTTCAATGGTACGCGACATCCGCATCATCGAAAAAGCCCTCGGGTCCACTCGCAAACAGGTAACTCTCAGCGAAGGCGCCAACGTCTTGGTCGCACGCAAATCAATTGTGGCAGCCCGCGGAATCAGAAAAGGAGAACTCCTGACAGCCGAAAACCTGACCACGAAACGTCCCGGCAACGGAATCTCCCCGATGTTGTGGCATCAGATCATAGGCAAACATGCCACCCGCGACTTCGCACCCGACGAGCCTATATCCATATAACCCGCCACACCGCATCCAACCCGTAACCGCACATGGCAAAATCCGAATCGCTCCGTCTTTCACAGGATCTCCGGCAGCAGCAGACGCTTGCGCCGATGCAGTTGCAATATGTCAAAATGCTCGAAATGAACTCCCCGGAAGTCGAGGAAGAGGTCCGGCGCGTTCTTGACGAAAATCCGGCTCTCGAACCCGACGAATCCGACGACAGCTTCCCGACTCCGGCAGCCGAATCCACAACACCATATTACCGGCTGAACTCATCAAACCGTTCGGCCGACGACCCTGTCTTCGAGCCCGAATCCTCCGACTCCGGTGAATCGCTGATGGACCACCTCCTCGACCAGCTTTCCCAGGACAGCGACCTTTCTGACCGCGACATGGAAATCGCACGGTTCATCATCGGAAACATCGACCCGAACGGCTACCTCACACGCCCGCTCCGCTCTATTGCCGACGACATTGCCATACAGGGCGACATCGACCCCTCCGACGATGAAATCAGAGATGTCTGGAAAACAGTCCGCAACCTCGAACCCGCCGGAATCGGGGCCATAGATCTCCGCGACAGCCTCCTTCTGCAGCTCCTGAGAAAAGAAAAAACGCCCGCCGTAATCCTCGCAACCGAAATTGTACGCGACTACTTCGACGTTTTTTCACTGATGCACTACAATCAGCTCCGAACCATGCTCCGTGTAAGCGAAAACGACCTCCGCGACGCAATCGACACCATACGAAGCCTCAACCCAAAACCCGGAGCTCAGATCGGAGGTGGTATTGCCGACAAGGCAACCCACATTGCTCCCGACTTTTTTGTCGAGACGGATTCCGGCGACAGACTGACTCTTTCGCTCCTTAACAACATCCCTTCGCTGAGAATCGCACGATCCTTCGCCGCCGATTCGGCTGTCGAAAAGAAAAACCCGGCCGCCGAACGGGCTAACGCATTCATCCGGCAGAGACGCGACGAAGCCTCGGGGTTCATCCGCGCGCTGACAATGCGCCAGGCAACACTTTTCCGCGTAGTAAGTGCCATTATGCAATGGCAACGGGAATTCTTCCTAAACGACGACGACCCAGCCCGACTGCGACCGATGATCCTCAAAGACATTTCCCGCATAACCGGCGACGACATTTCCGTAATCTCACGCGCAACTGCCGGAAAATACCTCGCAACGAACCACGGTGTCTATCCCCTGAGATTCTTCTTCAACGAAGCCCGCGAAAACGACGACGCCGCTTCGCCGATGATCATGGCCCGGCTGAAGCAATTGATCGACAACGAAGACAAGCACCATCCCCTGACAGACCAGGCTCTGACCGAAGCGCTACGTAGCGAAGGCATAAACATCGCCCGACGCACTGTCGCCAAATACCGCGAGAAAATGGGAGTCCCCGTCGGACGTCTTCGTAAAACAATTTAGAGTATGGTTCATAACAACCTCCTAACCCCCAAAGTCACCATCGAGTGAAACCGACCGACAACCACACATTCAGATCCCGCTACTATCTGCTGACCGCAATCCAGCTGTTCGTACCGCTTTTTCTCCTGTGGGCAAGCAGATTCGCCTTTGCATCCTACAACTCCGACCTCGTCGGAAACCCCTCTTTCCTGAGAATTCTTCTCCTTTCGGCTGGCGGACTGAGATTCGACCTCTGCGTATGGGCCTACCTCAACTCGCTGTTCATTCTGATGAGATTCTTGCCGCTGGCTGCCGTCAGGCGGAAAGGATGGATCATTGCATCCGACATCATCTACTGCCTGACCAACACCGTCATGCTCGCTGTCTCTTGCGCCGACATCCCGTTTTTCCGCTTCTCAGGATCCAGACTGCGCCTCCCGGCCGTAGCCGACCTCTTCAACGACCCAAACATGACGAACATCGTCATCTCCTACACACGCGACTACTGGTGGACTTTCGCGCTCATCCTGCTGTTGGCCGGAGTGCTTGCCGCTACCGCCTGGATCTGCCGCCCTGGCCCGCAATGCCGCCTTGCACAATACGGATGGAAACTCCGCTCGACCATCTTCATTCTCACAGCCTTCGGCTCCTTCTGTGCCATGCGTGGAACTCTCGTAATCGGACGCCCGCTCTCAATCGCCGATGCCGTCTGGTACATCGACTCTCCACCTGAAACAAACATCGTGCTAAACACACCCTTCTGCATTCTCCGCTCCGTCGAAGGCGGATCCCGCATCCCGCAGCTGAAATTCATGACCGACGCCGATGCCGAATCGATCCGGTCGTCTGTCCACACTCACGCCGACAGTCTGAAGGAGCTGCTACGCAAAAAGATGAGGAGCTTCTCG
>JAIDXA010000079.1 GCA_029058705.1 Paramuribaculum sp.
TCTAATGGGGCCAAGCATGATCACACTCTTGTGATGGCATTCCACTAGTTCGGAAGTCGCCGGGAAAATTATATCTTTCAGCAACTGAAGATCACGATTATAGCCCAGCGGCAGATTTGCGGTGAGCAGCGCTATTTCGTTGGAGACGGACTGCAGCCTGTTGCATTTTCCCCTCATGATCTCGAATACATCGGGATTCTTCTTGTGGGGCATAATGCTTGATCCTGTCGTGAATTCGTCGGGGAAAGATATGAATCCGAAGTTCTGGCACATGAACATACAGACATCCATTGCAAAATGACCCAGAGTCGAGGCAATGGCATTTATTGCCATCGACACGGCGCGTTCGGTTTTTCCACGGCTCATCTGTGCAGCCACTACATTATAGTGCATTGTAGCGAACCCGAGTTCACGGGTGGTCATTTCGCGGTCAAGCGGGAACGACGATCCGTAGCCGGCCGCCGAGCCCAGAGGATTCTGGTCTGCAATACGATAGGCAGCTCCCAGAATCTGCAGATCGTCGACAAGACTTTCGGCATACGCGCCAAACCACAATCCGAATGACGAGGGCATGGCTATCTGAAGGTGTGTATAGCCCGGCATCAAAACGTCCTTATAACGGTCACTGAGCCCCTGAAGAGAGTCAAACAAATGAGCCGATGCATTGGCAATAGACTTGATTTCATCCCTCATGAAAAGCTTAAGGTCAACGAGAACCTGATCGTTTCGCGATCGGCCTGAATGGATCTTCTTTCCGACATCACCGAGCCTCTCGGTAAGCATGAACTCGACCTGAGAATGTACATCCTCAATTCCGGGAGCGATTTCAAACTCACCCCTTTCAATCACATCGGCAATCCGATTCAACTCCGTTGTCAACACTTCCAATTCCTCTGCCGTCAAAAGGCCTATGCTTTCAAGCATCTTTATGTGGGCGAGTGATCCGCGGACATCATAACGTGCCAAACGAAGGTCAAGTTCTCGGTCATTGCCAACGGTGAACTGTTCGATCAACTTGTCAGGTTCGAAATCCTTGCTCCAGAGTTTGCTTGGTTTCATAATTCAAATATATGAGAGAGGTTATTTATATAAGTTTCGTATTTCAAAATTGCATTTTCGATCTCGGCTATTTCAACGAACTCATCGGCACTGTGACTACGCTCTGATTTTCCAGGCCCCATCTTGAGCGAAGGGAAAGCCGCCATCTGCGACATGTCGGAAGTCGTCGGAGACACAAACGGCATTCCCCCCATCATAACGGCAGCCTTTACCATAGGATGGGAATTCTCAATAACAGACGCGCGTACACGTGTCGAGCGCGGTGTCAGAGAGGAGTTTTTAACGACACGGCTCAACAGGTCGACCGTCTCTTCATTTGAATAGGCATCGGTCGTACGCACGTCAACGACCCAACGACATTCAGCCGGCACGACATTATGTTGCCGCCCGGCTTCGATCACGGTAACCTGCAATCCCACAGGCCCAAGAATGCGACTTTCGGAGGGAAATCTAAAATTGCGCAGCGCTTCAATATCTTCAATGGCCCGATAAAGGGCATTAACGCCTTCGCCACGCGCCGCATGACCACTTTTACCTGATGTCAGGCAATCGAGCACGACAAGCCCACGTTCGGCCACAGCAGGCTGCATACCTGTCGGCTCTCCGACAAGAGCCATCGATATCGCGATACCTTGACGCTCAAGGTGCGGAAGAAACGCACGCATTCCGTTTTCACCCGTAACCTCCTCTTCTGCCGTTATTGCGAGCAATAAGTTGAATGGCAAGATTCTATTGTGGAATTTCTCGAACACCGACATCAGGGCGACTACAGACGCTCCGGCATCGTTACTTCCGAGCCCATAGAGGCGTCCGTCGATAATTTCGGGAGAGAATGGATCCCGGGTATATGCATCTGTCGGCCTGACTGTGTCGTGATGGGAATTCAGGAGCAATGTCGGTTTTGCCGGATCAAACGACGGCTGCAATACCCATATATTGTTACGGAAACGCCTGACAGAGAAGCCAAGCGAGTCCATTTCCGAAAAAAGCAGATCGGCAGTCGCATTTTCGCTGCGGGAAAACGACGGCAAGGCTATCAATTGCTGCAGCAGTCTGACGGGATTCATTTCCTGATTATGGTGCCGGCTTATCCGTTAAGCAAATCGGCCGACGATTTGATTGTAACAGATTTGACTCCGAGCCCGATTGCAGCGAATGCATTGTCGATCTTAGGAATCATTCCATCGGTGATCACACCGTCGTTTCTGAAAGCAGCATAACTTGCGGGGGTAATCTCAGCGATAACCGAGCTTTCGTCTACAGCATCAGAAAGGACTCCAGGCTTCTCAAAACAATAGACGAGCTCGACCGGCATTATTCTTGCAGCGGCACATGCGACCGACGATGCGATTGTGTCGGCGTTGCAGTTAAGCAATTGTCCGTTTCCATCGTGGGTAATCGCACAGAAAACCGGTGTCAGATCTCTTGACAGCAATCCGGCAATCTCATTTTCATTGACATCGTCGAGACTTATATCGCCGACAAAGCCATAGTCGACCGGGGATGCCGGACGGCGTCGTGCCTTGATAATGCCTGCATCACAACCGGCAAGCCCGATCGCATCGCATCCATCGGCCTGAAGCATGGCAACAATACGCTTGTTGACAAGACCGGCATAGACCATAGTCACGACATCCAGTGTTTCTGCATCTGTCACACGACGGCCGTCTATCATGCGCGTCTCGATTCCAAGCGCCGCAGAAAGACGGGTTGCTTCCCGGCCGCCTCCGTGAACAAGAATCTTGGGTCCGGGGATCGCAGCGAAATCTTTGAGAAACGCGCTCAACACCGAGTGATTGTTGACGACATTTCCGCCTATTTTCACAACTTTTATAGTCCGTATCATAGCGATTCAAGCATTTTTTTCAAAACGGTCTGCGCTGATATTTCCCTGTTCGCCGCTTCGGGAATCACGATGCTGCGTTCCGATTCTATCACCTCGTCAGTGACAATCATATTGCGGCGTACAGGAAGGCAATGCATGAAGAACGCGTTGTCGGTCAGCGCCATTTTTTCCGCATCAACCGTCCAGCTTCTGTCGGTCGACAGCACTTTGCCATAATTCGGATCAGTATATGCCGACCAGTTTTTGGCATAAATGAAATGAGCTCCTTCAAAAGCTTTTTTCTGATCATACTCAACAACAGCATCGCCGACAAACAACGGGTCAAGCTCATATCCTTCAGGATGAGTGATCACGAAATCATAGTCAGTTGCATTCATCCATTCGGCAAACGAGTTTGGAACAGCCTGAGGAAGAGCTTTAGGATGCGGAGCCCATGTCATTACAACCTTCGGGCGCTCAACGGTTTTGAATTCTTCAATAGTGATCAGATCGGCAAAGCTCTGAAGTGGATGACGCGTAGCCGCCTCCATACTGAACACAGGACACCCCGCATAAGTCAGGAACTGGGAAATGACCTGCTCCTCATAATCAGCCTTCTTATCGGTCAGGCCGGCAAAGGCGCGCACACCGATTATATCGCAATAGCTTGCCATGACCGGGATCGCTTCAAGAAGATGCTCAGCCTTGTCTCCGTCCATGATGACTCCATGTTCCGTTTCAAGCTTCCATGCTCCCTGATTGACGTCGAGAACCATCACATTCATGCCAAGGTTCATCGCAGCCTTTTGAGTACTCAGGCGGGTACGAAGCGATGAATTGAAAAACAACATCAGCAATGTCCTGTTACGCCCGAGATGGCTGAATCCGAATTTATTCGACTTTACTTCAAGTGCTTCTTTAACTGCGGCGTCAAGTGGCCCGATGTCAGCTACGCATGTGAATTTTTTCATAATGATCGTAT
>JAIDXA010000008.1 GCA_029058705.1 Paramuribaculum sp.
CGGTCGGAGCGTGGTTATCTGTGAACCGATGTGGAAATGTAGGCCGCGGAAAACAATGTCGGCAGACGTTGTGGCGAAATCAATGGCTCGATCAAGCATTTCGAGAGCGATTCCGAATTTGTTTTCGGCGAGCCCCGTCGTGATATAATGGTGCGTATGGGCATCGATGTTGGGATTTACTCTCAAGGCAACGCGTGCTTTTTTGCCGAGTCGGGAGGCTCGTCGGGATATTATTTCCAGTTCTTCAATCGATTCGACGTTGAAGCATCCTATGCCGCTTTCTATTGCCATGTCGATTTCCGCATCGCTTTTGCCGACACCGGCAAATACGATTTTTGCCGGATCGAAGCCGCAGTCGAGTGCGCGTCGGATTTCTCCTCCGCTGACGGTGTCTATCCCGAAATCAGCGTTTTGCATCACTTTGAGAACCGGAATTTCCACATTGGCTTTCATGGCGTAATGAATCCGGAACATCGGATTTGATGCAGCTGCGCGTGCGGCGGCAACCGTCTGCTCCAGAATTGCCATGTCGTAGAAATAAAATGGAGTTTCGACAGCCGAAGCCGAGGAAATTATTTTTTCGGCTATTGATGGTATCATAGTTGATTTTTTTTATATGGAATGAAGGAGAGGTCAGCTGAAGAGGTATTCGCTCAGAAGCGACAGGGCTTTGATTTTGTCGGTTTTTCTTACAAGCAGTGAGATGTTGTAGTTGCTTCCGCCGTATGAAATCATTCTGACAGGGATATCTTTCAGTGCGTTGACGACGGCAGCCTCAAATCCGCGGTTGTTCCATTCGAGATCGCCGACAACGCATATGATCACCATGTCGCTGTCGACAGTGATTGTTCCGAGTTTCTTTAGTTCGGCCAGAATTTCGGGGAGATGCTGTTCGTTGTCGATTGTGACAGAAACTCCGACTTCTGATGTGACGACCATGTCGATTGCTGTGTGATAGCGTTCGAATATTTCGAACACGCGGCTCAGGAAGCCATAGGCAAGGAGCATTCGGCTGCTTTTGATTTTGATTGCCGTGATGTTGTCTTTAGCCGCTACGGCTTTGATCGTATGGTCTGGGGTCGAATTGTTGATCAGGGTTCCTTCGGCTGCGGGCTCCATTGTGTTGAGAAGCCGGACGGGAATATTGGCCAGTTTGGCCGGCAGAATGCATGTCGGATGGAGGATCTTTGCTCCGAAATAAGCCAATTCGGCAGCTTCTTCGAAATGAAGATTGCGGACAGGCGATGTCTTTTCAACAAATCGCGGGTCGTTATTGTGCATTCCGTCGATGTCGGTCCAGATCTGGATTTCGTCGGCGAGGAGAGCCGCTCCAATGAGGGAGGCGGTGTAGTCGCTGCCTCCGCGTTTGAGATTGTCGATCAGGCCGTCGGTGTTGCGGCATATGAATCCTTGGGTTATATAGACGTCTGCATCGCCTACTTCCGAGAGCAGTTTGTTGAGTCGTCTGGAAATCTCGTTTGCCACCGGTTCGCCAGCCATGTCGATGACCATATAGTCGAGCGCGGGGAGCATTTTCGCTTCCTTCCCAAGGCTGAGTATATAGTTTAGCATCAGGGCTGTTGACATCAGTTCGCCGCGCGAAACTATGTTTTTCTGTGTCTGTTCGCCGGTCGGACTGGCAATTTCGGATCTGATTCCGCTTATT
Source organism: Paramuribaculum sp. (assembly GCA_029058705.1). Taxonomy (GTDB): domain Bacteria; phylum Bacteroidota; class Bacteroidia; order Bacteroidales; family Muribaculaceae; genus Paramuribaculum. The sequence continues at coordinate 1,667 of JAIDXA010000008.1, forward strand.
GCCGCTTCCACTTCCTTGACGGCTGAAGCGCGCCATTGATTGTTGTCGGGAAAGAGTTCATCTATTACACCGGCATATTTCTGACTCAGGCGTCCAAGCGTTTCGGATGCTCCCGTGGGATTGTTTTTCGCCACATAATCATAAATCTCCAACAGCTGGTTTGTAGTCCCGGACATGGCGCTTAAAACGATAATGTTGCCTTTTTCGGCCGTAACAAGCCCGGCAACGTTCTTGATGCGTTGGGCAGTACCCACTGATGTACCGCCGAATTTAAGTATTTTCATCTTAGTCGATCAGAATTTTGCGCGCAAAGTTACGAAATTTTAGTGAGTTGCCAAGTTTCTTCCTGCCCATATTTAATAATTGTATTTTTCGTTCGCCGATGCTGCGGATTAAGAGAGTGTTTGGATTTAAATCAAATTAGAGTATTTGCCTTTCATCCGTTTTATTGTTGACACGGTTTAAATTCAAACACTCTCTAAGGGTGAGTCTGGGTGCAATACGATGTCTTAAGTCAGTCAATGAGGAGTTTTATGGCTTCGGGGGTGAGAATCGAAATGACATCGTCGGGAATTATGAATGCTTCGGACGGCCCGTAGGAATACGGGAGAATTTCGTATGGGTTATAGTGGAATGCGATTGTGCCGTTTAATATGTAGACGTTGTTTGTGATGGAGTCAGGCGAATTGAGAAGAGCCTGCTTGAGTTCATCGACAGATAGGGACTTTGATGCTGCTATTGACTCGAGGATCATTGGTTTCAGTGTTTCCATTGCACCGGGAAGGAAAAGAAAATCGAATGTCACAGGACGGTCTGAAGCAAGTATGAAACTGAATGGCGTCGCTCCGGAGTTCGGATGTGCGCCTCCAAGATATTCGGAAAATGTAGATGAATATGTAACGGTCTCCTGAGTGCATTCTATCAGCTGGAGCGTGCGAGTTACGTAATATTGGCTTTGTTCCTCCGATGCGGGAATGGTGTCGGTTTTTTCGACTTGTCCGTCTAACCCATAGCTATCAAGTCGGGTGACGGACTGGCGGATGGCCTTTTTGATGTCTTTAGGAGCATCCGCGCCGAACGTGATCCCGACAATCGAGTCGTGCAGGTTGTCGATTTTGAATTTGCCAAGAGCTTCAGGCCACTGGACGGATGTTGAGAGCGTTATGAAACGGACTGATGATGAATCGGCTGGATCTGTCAGGCGGTATGTTTCGGACGCGGACATGATGGTTTCGCTTAGCGGAAAGCTGGCGATGATCGAATCGCCGGAGTCGTCGGATTTTTCTGAAGATGAAGGCGAGACGGAGTTGTCGATAGCTGTGCCCTGACAGGCAGAGATCAGCAGAAGCGAGGTCGCTGCACAGGCCTGGAGTCGGAAGAGGCGTATGTTCATGGGAAACGGGGATGGAAAAATTATGGAAAATGAAGGACTCCGTAGGAGTTGTCATCAAAACTGTAATGCAAAATTACAACAGAAAGTTCGCTATGCCGGCATAAATGTCGGAAAAAATTATGTGTCGCCGGTGTGCCGCCGTTGAGCAGAAGCGTGGTTTGCGACATAGTTAAAAAATCTTTAACGAAATGTAAGTTTATGGGTTAAAAGTTTGAAAATTTGCAACAAAATTAGTTACTTTGCACCGCAAAAACTAATTGAATATTAATTTTAAATCTCAACATTATGTCAGAAATTGCATCTCGTGTTAAAGCTATCATCGTTGATAAACTCGGCGTAGACGAAAACGAAGTAACTGAAACTGCATCTTTCACTACCGACCTTGGCGCTGACAGCCTTGATACTGTAGAGCTTATCATGGAATTTGAGAAGGAATTCGGTATCACTATCCCTGATGAAAAAGCCGAAACCATTCAGACTGTAGGCGACGCTGTCGCTTTCATTGAAGCTGCTGAAAAATAAGTCGAAAGGACTTCTTAATGCACGTCTCTGTCAATAGCCGGAGGCGTGCATATTTTGATTTTATCGCGTATGATCCACATGTATGCATCGGCTTTCGCCAATAGAGTGCGGCGCGATAATGTCTGACATTTGACAGAAAACTCTCCTACCAGTTTATATTAACGAACCACTTGAATCTAAATGGAATTAAAACGTGTAGTAGTGACCGGCCTTGGAGCCATCACTCCTCTGGGAAACGACGTCTCCTCTACCTGGGAAGCTGCAAAAGCAGGTAAGAGCGGAGCCGGCCCCATTACCCATTTCGACGCTTCTAAGTTTAAGACTCAGTTTGCGTGTGAGGTCAAGAATTTCAATGCTTCCGAGCATATTACCGACCGTCGCAAATTGCGTCAGCTTGACCTATATGCCCAGTATGCGCTTGTCGCAGCCCGTCAGGCTGTTGAAGACAGCGGTCTGGAAACCAGCGAAGGCGTTGACCGTAACAGAATAGGCGTTATCGTGGCCGCGGGTATCGGCGGTCTGCACACATTTGAAGAAGAAGCCGGCTATTATGCTCTCAATGAGGATAAGGGTCCGAAATACAATCCATTCTTCATTCCGAAGATGATCGCAGATATCGCATCGGGTCACATCTCGATGGAATATGGATATCATGGGCCCAACTACGGTGTGGTGTCGGCTTGTGCTTCGTCTAACAACGCGATCATCGATGCATTCAACTATATCCGTCTCGGGAAAGCTGATGCGTTCGTGACCGGAGGTGCGGAAGCTGCCGTGTTCCCGGCAGGTGTCGGCGGTTTCAATTCAATGCATGCCCTGTCGACCCGCAATGACAGCCCGGAAACAGCTTCGCGTCCATTCAGCAAATCGCGCGACGGATTCGTGATCGGCGAAGGTTCGGTTGTTCTCGTGCTTGAAGAACTCGAGCACGCAAAGGCTCGCGGAGCCAAAATCTATGCTGAAGTTGTCGGAGGCGGAATGTCGGCCGATGCCCATCATATTACAGCAACACACCCCGAAGGCCTTGGTGCGAAACTTTCGATGCAGATGGCTCTCGATGATGCCGGTCTGAAACCTGAAGATATCGATTATATCAATGTTCACGGCACGTCGACTCCTGTAGGTGATGTTTCAGAGGTAAAGGCAATCGTAGATCTTTTCGGAGAGGCAGCCTATAAGCTCAATATCAGCTCTACGAAATCGATGACAGGTCATCTTCTCGGCGCTACTGGCGCGTTGGAAGCCATGTTCAGCATTCTGGCGGTTCAGAACGACATCGTTCCACCGACAATCAACCATGAAGAGGGCGACGATGATGAAAACATCGACTACAATCTGAACTTCACGTTCAACAAGGCGCAGGAACGTCCCGTTCGCGCAGCTCTTTCCAATGCTTTCGGTTTCGGCGGCCATAATGCTACCGTTATCGTGAAGAAATACGAAGAATAATATTCCGGCGGCACGTGTCCGACCCCGGAACGGACAGATAACAAAATCGGAGACACGCAGTCTGTGAGTCTCCGATTTTATTTATTTGAGGCGTTTTATTCTCCTATTATATTGCCGACAGCCTCGAGACAGTCTGTCGCGGTAGGATCGGGACGAACCGGAACAACGGTCACGTAGTTGCGGTCGAGCCAATATGAGTCTGTCTGATCCGATTCTGGATTGGTGTCGATATAACGGCCTGTCAGAAGATAGAACGGACGTCCTTGCGGATCTATGTAGTCTACGTATTCTTCAGTCCAGTAGCCTTCGCCGGCCTTGACAACCTTGACTCCGTTGGGAATGCATCTGGCCGGGATGTTGACGTTTAGACAGATCCCCTTTGGCAGTCCTTTGTCGATTACTGCCTTGGTTATTGACCTGACGAAATGTCCGCATTGTGAGAAGTCGGCCTCCCAGGAATGATGGAGCAGCGAGAATCCGATTGCCGGGATGCCAAGCATGCAGGCTTCAAAGGCAGCTCCCATTGTTCCGGAATATATGACGCAGTTGCCGGCGTTAGAGCCATGGTTGATTCCGGACAGGACGGCCGCTACTTTCTTTCCGGACAAAACGGTGTGCATAGCCAGTTTTACGCAGTCGACCGGAGTTCCGTTGACGGCATATACTTCAGCCTGACCGATGTCGGGGCGGCGCGCGATTCTAAGCGGCTTGTCGACGGTAATGGCGGATGATTTGCCAGACTGCGGCGTTGAAGGGGCAACAGCTATTATATGGCCTAAGCCGCTGACGGACTCGATCAGGCATCGGAGTCCGGGGGCATCGACACTGTCATCGTTGCAGATGAGGATTGTTGGTGAATCAGACATGATGAAATTGTTACGGATTGTTAAGTAATTGAGAAAAGTTATTTTTTAGAGATATATCAGACGCTTTGGGTTGTTATATAACAGATATGCTTTGATTGAAGCTGTTCGCCGTGGGACGCGTTCGGCTCAGCAGAAATCAGTTTGTCTGTCATTGCGCAACTGCCGTTTTTTGCAAAATTCACAGCTGTTAGTATAATTATTTATCGCATCCATTATGTTACAAAGAATTCAAACATTGTTTCTATTGATCGCAATCGGCCTGACGATCGCGCTTTTCTTCGTTCCTTTCGGTTATGCGCCGACACTTGATGAGGTTGCCCGTCATACGTATATGAAGTCTCTGCTGGTTACTGATTTCCTTTGGCTGATTCTGTCGACAGGGGCAGCGTTGGTTGCTATGGTAGTTGCGATTTTCACTTACCGGAACTATTCTCTGCAGAAGTTGGCCACCGTTTTTGGCGCTGTTTTTCTTCTGACCACGATTGGGGTGGTGATTTATGCTATTGTCACTCCGTATGTTGAAGTCGAACCGGATATCAGCATTGCTACAGCATGGGGCTGGGGTGTCGTGTTGCTTTTCGGAGCGCTTGTCGCGGATCTGTTGGCTTACCGCTATATTTCAAAGGATCAGCGGCTGATCCGGAGCTACGACCGGATCCGCTGATGTGAAAATGACGTGATCATTGATCATCCTATAGACTGCCGCTCCCTTGAAAAAGGCGAGCGGCAGTTTTCTGTTGTTCCGGGCGATGTTATTCGCGAAAATAAATGCGTTTGACTCTTGACGAGACGGACGTGAGAATTTCATAAGGGATTGTGTCGAGTGTCCGTGCAATTTCGGCTACGGGAACGTTTTCGCCAAATATTTCGACACGGTCGCCGACTTTGCAGTCGGTGTCTGTTACGTCAATCATGCAGGCGTCCATGCATATATTTCCGATCGTGGGGCAGAGGATGCCGTTGATATGGACTTTCATGTTGCCGTTGCCGAGGTGGCGGTTGATTCCGTCAGCGTATCCGACAGGAATGGTGGCAATGCGCGATGGCTTCGTGACGAGTCCCCGGCGGCCATAGCCAATGGTTGTCCCTTTATCCCATTCCTTGATGGAAATTATTGTTGTAGAAAGCGAGGAAACAGGGCGGAGTGCGTTTTGTGAACCGTCGTCGAGAGTGTGGATTCCGTAGAGGCATATGCCGAGACGCACAAGGTCATACTGATGGTCGGGGAAACGGGTGATGCCTGTCGAGTTTAGAATGTGGCGCATTATGTGGTGGTGGAAGCCGCTCTGCAGCATGGTCGAACAACGGTCGAAAATTTCAAACTGTTTCATTGTGTAGTCATCCTGATCCGGTTCATCGGCAACGGCCAGATGGCTGAATACCGAAGAGGGACGCACGACTTTCTGTCGGCGCAGAATGTCGATGAGCAAGGGGATGTCTTGTTCGAGAAATCCGAGACGGTGCATTCCGGTGTCCAGTTTGATATGGACAGGGTAGTCGGAGATTCCATATTTTTCTCCTTCGCGGATCAGTTCGTCAAGCACTTCGAAAGAGTAGATTTCCGGTTCGAGGTTGTAGGCGAAGAGAGTCCGGTAGTTCACGACTTTGGGGTTGAGAACCATTATTGGCATAGAGATGCCGGCGCGTCGCAGGTCGACACCTTCGTCAAGAACAGCGACGGCAAGGTAGGCGGCTCCCTGGCTCTGGAGTGTCTTTGCGAGTTCATAGGAGCCCGCTCCGTAGCCGGAGGCTTTGACCATACAGACGATGCCGGTGGTCGGGCGCACCATTGATCTGTAGTAGTTGAAGTTATGGACAATGGCGTCGAGATTTACTTCGAGAACTGTTTCGTGCTGACGCGATTCGAGCATGTCGACGATCCGCTCGAAATTGAAGGCCGGAGCTCCTTTTATGAGTATCAGTTCTTTGTCGAAATCGCCGGGGGAGACTGATGTCAGAAATGATGTTGTGTCAGGATAGAAGGTCGCCGACGGGTCAAAATAACGTGAGTTGCGCATAAATTCCGGTCCGATTCCGATCAGACGGTCTATTTTCCTGATCTTTACGAGTTCGGCGATAGTCTGGTAGATCCGAGCCGGGGGAAGGGTTTCGTGCATGACATCGGAGAGGATCAGTGTGGAGGAGCGTTCGGACGAACGTCGGCGATGCATGAAATCCAAAGCCGGATTCAGGGAATGCAGATCGGAGGTGTAGCTGTCGTAGATCAGCATGCAGTCATTGACTCCTTCAATTACGTTGATGCGTGTCATGACCGGAGTCAGTCCGGCGATGGATTTTTTTATTTCGTCAACCGGCCGGTTCAGGAACAGCATGGTGGCGAGAACATGGATCGCGTTGTGGATGCGGGCGTCGTCAGTGAACGGAATGGAGACTTGCGATGATATGCCGAGATAGCGGAATGAAAGGTCGGAAGAGTTCTCGTTTTTGCTAATTTCGGTTATTGCCAGAACTGCGTCCGGATTTTTTGTGGCCCATCCTATTTCTATTTCCGGACGGCATGTTTTTTCGATGGCTTCTGTAATCATCGGGTCGTCGGCGCAGTAGATGAGACACCGGCAGTCGGTGAATAGCGAGACTTTTTCCTCACATTTTTTCTGTCGCGAGCTGAATCCACGGTCGTGTTCGTCATCAAGATTGGTTATGATACCTATTTCGGGGTTGATCATGTCGCGCAAAGAGCCCATTTCTCCCTGTCGTGAAACTCCGGCTTCGATTATGGCGAGTCCGGTCTCATCATCTATTTCCCAGATTGAGAGCGGAACTCCGATCTGGGAGTTGTAGCTTCTTGGCGACCGGACAATGCCGTAGGTGTCGCACAGAGACTGATACAGCCATTCTTTAACTGTTGTTTTTCCGTGGGATCCGGTGATTCCGATTATCGGGATAGAGAAGCGGCGTCGATGATGACGCGCTATGGCCTGCAGCGCTTTTGTCACGTCTGGAACGAGGAGAAAATCAGCATCGTCGGCGTGTTCCATCTCTTCAGGTATATGGGTGACGACGAATGTACGCACACCGGTTTCATAGAGAGGCGCGATGTAGCGGTGTCCGTCGTTGTTGGAGGTTGTTATGGCAAAAAAGAGAGAGTTTTCAGGGTTGGTCAGCGAGCGGCTGTCGGTCAGAAGAACGGATAGCTCGCGGTTTGTTCCGGTCTGCGGCAGATTAAGAATGCGGCAGATTTCGCTTGTTGAGTACTTCATAGCTCAATGGATAAGAAATTAGCGATGGGTTGGGATAGTTCGGGATTTGTACGTGCCAGATCCCGAGCCATTATGTCGGTTTTTTGTTTGAATTCTGAAAATGAGGTTTCGTTGTCGGTCATGCGGATGTGGGCTGCCCGGGTTGTCAGCTTTTTGCATTCGTTTGCGAGAGAGACGGTGCGTGGAGAGAAGAAAGAGTCGGAGAACAGCTGGAAAATATAATCGGCCGCTACATCTGAAGGGTGTTTCATGTCGGCTGCGTAGAAGCGGTAGTCGCGCAGGTCGTCCATCAGTGCTTCATAGGCAGGAAAATACATGGCATTCCGCGAGCGGTCATTGCACAGGCGGTCGATGGCCAGGAGGAGGGTGGATTTGGACAGTTGGTTTTCATGCAATCCATCGGCAAGGTGACGGATCGGACTGACTGTGAAAATTATTTTGATCCGGGGATTCAGTGTGCGGAAAAGATCGTGGATGCACTCAATGTGTCCGGCGGTTTCGTCGGTTGTCAGACGCCGTCGGTTGAACATTGACGCGGGAAAGCGGTGGCAGTTGCCGACGATCCGGTTGTCGGATACGAGAGTGTAGACATATGCTGTTCCCAACGTTATTATGGCGACTGTCGTTTCCGAAAGGAAGTCGCGGGCCTGCTCAAGGCGGCTGTTGAGCCGCTGAACGGTTTTTTCAGGAGTTGCCGACGATAGCGACGAGTGGCAGAGGAACGAGTGGTGGAGACCGGAGTTTTCGACGAGTTCGCCGGTTGAGAAGCTTTTGCCGGAAACGATCCGTTGCAATAGGGTATTTATCGAGGCGGGATTATAGAGTGTTCCGAACGGATTGCGGCATACGTTGAACAGTCTGTCGGCAAGACGTTGTCCGACATTGTCGGAGAAGCATGAACCGATCAGGAAAATCCTGTCGTCGTGGCTGATTTCGTCCTGTTTCCGGAGCGGCTGGATCTGGGTTCGGAAGTTCATTGTTCGGAAGTTTTTGCGAGGCTTTAATACATGTTGTAGTCGACAGAGAGAACGTTGAATTCGGTTCGGCGGTTTATCTGGTCGGCGGCTTCTCTGTCGGGTTCTTCGGGGAGTGCAAGGATATAGTCTTCGCTCAGGATGTCGCCTTCATTGAACTGAGGATAGCGGGCGGCATCGCGTTTTGAGATTGTTTTCGGCCGCGATTTTCCGAATCCGTGGAACTGTAGTCTGTCGGGAGCGATTCCGGCTTCGATCAGATAGTCGACCACCGCTTTGGCCCGCCGTTTGGAAAGGTCGATATTGTAGTCGTCCGTTCCGATGCGGTCGGTGTGGGATGTCATTTCGATTGTTATGTTCGGATTGTCGCGTAGCATTCCGACAAGTTGGTCAAGAGCTTCTTTCGACTCAGGCCGCAGGGTGGCTTTGTCGAAGTCATAGAATATGTTCTCGACAATGTTTGGTTTTGAAAGGGATGCGAGCATGAATTCGATCTCATAGTCAGCGTCGGCTTCGGCAGTGTCTGTCGTGAATTCCTGCCGGGCGTTCAGATAGCCTTTCCCACCAGCCATCATGACGTATCGTAC
>JAIDXA010000080.1 GCA_029058705.1 Paramuribaculum sp.
CTCCTCAACAACGTCTGACGCAACGTCGGTTCCGGCAGGTTTTTGTGTAGCATAAGCAGATTGTTGCGGAAATTCAGATAGGTCTTGCGCGGATTTTTTGCATCAAGGCTGCCACCTCCCAGATGATAGACGGTCGATGTCGGAATCGCTGCTATGCGATAACCTTCAAGCTGCATTCTCCAGCAGAGATCAATCTCCTCCATATGGGCGAAAAACTCTTTGTCAAGACCTCCGCAGCGGTTATATACATCCGTTCTGACCATCAGGCAGGCCCCTGTTGCCCAGAAAACATCGGCTGCGGTGTTGTACTGCCCGTAGTCTTTTTCTATGCAGTCGAAAACCCGGCCTCTGCAATAGGGAAATCCGTTGCGGTCTATGAATCCGCCCGCTCCGCCTGCATATTCAAACATGTCAGGCTCTCTGTAGGAATGGATTTTCGGCTGACACGCTGCATATTCCTTGTGCTGTTCCATGAATTCGACAAGGGGGCTGAGCCACTCCGAAAACGCAGTGGCATCGCTGTTGAACAAAACCGCGTACGGATAGTCCGCATAATGGCGGAGCGCCAGATTATATCCTTCGGCGAAACCGTGGTTTTTGTCAAACGCAAGAATCTCGACCTCCTTGAAGTCTCTTCTCAGCAATTCGAGCGACGAATCGGTCGACCCATTGTCGGCAACGATGATTTTTCCTGTTTCTGCAGGGGTGTTGGCGATCAGTGGTGGCAGAAATTCCTTAAGTAGATTCTCGCCGTTCCAGTTCAGTATAATGATGGCCACTTTCGGGTGGCTGCATGTATCGTTCGGGGTCATGATTGCTGTCTGGCTATGAGTTCTTCCGGATTGTCTGAGCCCGATGACGCCTGACTGAGCAATGCATTGACAACCGTATTGGCCTGATCCGGAGTTGTGTCTATTCTGACTTTTAGGTAGTTGTCGGTAAATCCCGACATAGAGCCGTCGCTGTGGGTCGTGTGCTCGACCAGTACGGGGCGGACTGTCCCTGCGAATCGCGACGTGAACTCCATCAGTTTCCGGTCGGAAATCTCGATCATGGTTCTCGAACGGCGATGTTTCTCCTCTTGGCTGACGGCATATTCTATATCTTCGATAGCTCGTGTTCCGGGACGTTCCGAATAGGGAAACACGTGTAGTCGAGAAATCGCAAGCGACTCGACAAACGCCCGCGATGATTCAAAACGCTCCTCGGTCTCACCTCGGGCACCCACTATCAGGTCAACGCCGATGAATGCATCCGGAATTTCAGTCCGTATCGTCTCGATGCGGTGGCGGAACAATGCTGTGTCATAGCGCCGCCGCATCAGCTTCAGCACTTCGTCGTCGCCCGACTGAAGCGGTATGTGGAAGTGGGGCATGAAAGCCCGGCTTTCTCCTACCCACCTGATCATTTCGTCCGTAAGCAGGTTTGGCTCGATCGATGAAATTCTGTAGCGCTCGATCCCCTCGACTTCGTCAAGCCGGCGGATCAGATCAAAGAATGTATCCTTGCGCCCATTGCCGAAATCGCCAGTATTGACTCCCGTGATGACAATCTCCTTGCCTCCTGAGGCTGCCACCTGGCGGGCCTGTTCCACAATCTCTCCGATCTCTCCGCTGCGGCTGCGTCCACGAGCCATCGGTATGGTGCAGTATGAACAGAAATAGTTGCATCCGTCCTGCACTCAGAAAATATCGTGTGCGGTCGCCGCGCGAACACGACGGTATGAAC
>JAIDXA010000081.1 GCA_029058705.1 Paramuribaculum sp.
ACCCTTATCAGGCATATGTGAATTTTGGCTTGTCTGTTGGGGTGGGGCATGTTTTTACTAGACAGCCACAGAATCTGATGCTCGGGATAGGAGTCCGCATTTGATTGAAAAAATTGAATAAATGTTGTGGATTTAGCGAAAAGATTGTAATTTTGCGCCATATTTTTCAAAAACGCCAACAAGTCGGCAGTGTGCCAACCGTTCAGATGGAAGAAATCTTGTTTACAAAGATGCATGGCATAGGCAATGATTATATCTACATACATTGCCCCGATGGCGTCCCCTCCGGAATTTCTGAATTAAGCATTGAAATGAGTCGCAGACACGAGTCAGTCGGGTCGGATGGAATCATATTGATTCTTCCGTCGGAAACGGCTGACTTCATGATGCGCATCTACAATGCCGACGGCTCCGAGGCGAGGATGTGTGGCAATGGAATCCGTTGCGTAGGCAAATTTGTCTATGACAAAGGTCTGACTGACAAAACCACATTAAGCGTCGAGACTCTGTCCGGAATAAAAACACTCTGGCTTCATCCCGGCGATGACGGACTGATCGAGACCGTCACTGTCGACATGGGAATGCCTTCGACAACCGACTCGATTCTCGGATCTGACGAAAAGATTGAATCGGAAGTGGAGGTTGCCGGGCTTCAGATAAGGCTGACGGCTGTATCAATGGGCAACCCCCATGGCATTGTTTTTGTCAATAGCCTTGATTCGACTGATGTTCATGGTCTTGGTCGGCAGCTCGAACTCAATTCCATGTGGCCGGACCGGGCCAACATCGAATTTGCAGAAGTCACGTCGCTGCATTCCGTTGAAATGCGCGTCTGGGAACGTGGATCCGGAGAGACTATGGCATGCGGGACCGGCGCGTGCGCTGCGGCTGAAGCTTCCGTACTGACGCGACGTTGCGAATGGCCGGTCAATGTAAAACTTCTCGGCGGAACGCTTCGCATCGACAAGTCTCCGTCGGGGAGCATTCTTATGACAGGGCCGGCGGCCACAGTTTTTGAGGGACGCTACCTGAGACATAAAAAATACAGACTATAACGTCTGCCACCTCTCAAATTAAAAACAATGATAAAGGTCAACGACAACTTCACGCTACTCTCGCCATCCTATCTTTTTTCAGATATAGCAAAGAAAGTGTCGGACTATCTGACTATGCATCCCGAATCCGAAATCATACGGATGGGCATCGGGGATGTGACGCGTCCGATATGTCCGGCTGCCGTCAAGGCGCTTCACGATGCGGCCGAAGAGGAAGCCTGCGGAGAAACATTCCACGGCTACGGCCCGGAGCAGGGCTATGGATTTCTTCGCGAGGCAATAGCCCGACATGACTATCGCGAACGCGGAATCGAGATCGATCCTGACGAGATTTTTGTCAGCGACGGAGCAAAAAGCGACACAGGAAACATCGGTGACATACTTTCGCCTGACTGCAAAGTTGCCGTTACTGATCCGGTCTATCCGGTCTATGTGGACACGAACGTAATGGCCGGGCGGGCCGGAACATGTCTCAATGACGGACGCTGGAGCCGGCTGGAATATCTTTCCTGCACGGCTGAAAACGATTTCTGTCCTCCGCTTCCCAAGGAAAAACCTGATGTCATATACCTCTGTTTTCCCAACAATCCGACCGGAACCTCGCTCAAACGCGATCAGTTGGCCCGTTGGGTCGACTATGCGTTGGCAAACAATTGTCTGATTCTGTTTGACTCGGCATATGAAGCCTATGTCAGTGATCCGGATGTTCCGCGGAGCATCTATGAGATTGAAGGCGCGCGCAGATGTGCCATCGAGTTCAGAAGTTTTTCGAAAACGGCCGGATTCACCGGGCTCAGATGCGGCTACACGGTTGTGCCTCGGGAGTTGAAGGGATCGGACTCAAATGGCGGTGAAGTGGGGCTTCATAACCTGTGGCTTCGCAGGCAGTCGACAAAATTCAACGGCGCAAGCTATGTCATACAGCGGGCTGCTGCAGCTCTCTACACAGAACAGGGGCGCAGTCAGGTCCGGGAAACAATTGCCTATTATATGGAAAATGCCCGGATGTTGCTTGAAGGACTCACTGCAGCGGGTTTTACGGTTTTCGGCGGCAAGGATTCACCATACATATGGGTTAAAAATCCCGAAGGAATGACTTCGTGGGAGTTTTTCGATGCGCTTCTCTCAAGATGCAACGTTGTCGGGACTCCTGGATGTGGCTTCGGCCCCTCTGGCGAAGGCTATCTGCGCCTGACAGCATTTTCAACCCATGAGGCGACAGCTGCTGCGATTGGCCGGCTCGCACGTTTTGCCGGTAATTGATTAGTTATTTCATTCTTACTGATAATATATCACCATTCATTAGTTTTTCTCTTATGTCACAACTCAGATTCAAAGTCGTTGACGAGGCCTTCAACCGCAAGGCTGATCCGGTAGAGATTCCTGCCGAACGTCCTCAGGAATATTATGGCAAATACGTCTTCAACCGGCAAAAGATGTTCGAATATCTGCCGGCCGACACTTTTGAGGTTCTTATCAATGCGATTGACAACAAGGAATCACTGCCGCGTGAAGTTGCCGATTCTGTAGCCGACGGCATGAGACAGTGGGCGATCGATATGGGTGCGCGCCATTACACCCATTGGTTTCAGCCGCTGACTGAGACAACCGCCGAAAAACATGACGGATTCGTCGAACATGACGGTAAAGGTGGTGTTATCGAGAAATTCAACGGAAAACTTCTTGTCCAGCAGGAACCCGACGCTTCGAGTTTCCCCAATGGTGGCATACGGAACACATTCGAGGCACGCGGATATTCGGCCTGGGATATATCATCGCCTGCTTTCATTATGGGCAACACTCTTTGTATACCGACGATATTTATCTCATATACCGGCGAGTCACTTGATTATAAAACCCCGCTTCTGAGGGCTCTTAACAGTGTTGACAAAGCTGCAGCCGCTGTCGCACGCTATTTTGATCCCGAAGTCCGACACGTGCGGTCATATCTTGGGTGGGAGCAGGAATATTTCCTCGTAGACGAGGCTCTCTACAATGCCAGGCCCGACCTTATGCTGACAGGCCGCACTCTGATGGGTCATGAATCGGCAAAAAACCAGCAGCTGGAAGATCACTATTTCGGCGCGATACCATCTCGTGTAGAGGCTTTCATGCTCGATCTTGAAATCGAATGCCACCGGCTTGGCATACCTGCGAAGACTCGCCATAACGAGGTGGCGCCCAATCAGTTCGAACTGGCTCCCATTTTCGAGGAAACAAATCTGGCCAACGACCACAATCTGTTGCTGATGAGTCTGATAGCCGAGGTGGCCCGTCGCCACCATTTCCGTGTCCTTCTTCATGAAAAACCTTTTGCCGGCATAAATGGATCCGGGAAACACAATAACTGGAGTCTTGGGACCGATCGCGGAGTCCTGCTCTTCGCACCCGGAAAGGACTCGCGCCAGAATCTGCAGTTCATAACCTTTGTCGTCAATGTGATGGCGGCTGTCCATCGCCATAATGCATTGCTGAAAGCCTCGATAGCCTCTGCCACCAACGCCCACCGTCTGGGTGCGAATGAGGCGCCGCCAGCCATCATATCGATTTTCACCGGTTCTCAGCTTGCGGAAATTCTTGAACGCATAGAGTCGTCCTCAAACAGCGAATTGTCGGATCTGGCAAACCGGGAGGGGCTTCGTCTGAATGTTTCCCAGATACCGGAAATAATGCTTGACAATACAGACCGCAACCGAACATCGCCGTTTGCTTTTACCGGTAACCGCTTCGAGTTCCGGGCAGTAGGCTCATCGGCCAACTGCGCCTCGGCTATGATTGCGCTGAATTCGGTTGTGGCCGAACAGCTGATCGACTTTAAAAAGAAGGTCGACGCCCGTGTCGAGGCCGGCGAGACGTTGCGCAATGCGCTTCTTGAGGAGATCCGGATTCTGATCCGTGAGTCCCGTCCTATCCACTTTGATGGCAACGGATATTCGGAAGAGTGGAAAGCGGAAGCCGAAAAACGTGGCCTTGACTGCGAAACATCTGTTCCGAAGATCTTTGATGCATATCTGCGTCCGGAATCAGTCAGGATGTTTGCCGATGCCGGTGTGTTTTCGAAAGTCGAGCTTGAGGCCCGCAATGAGGTCAAATGGGAAATGTATACCAAAAAAGTCCAGATCGAAGCCCGTGTCCTCGGTGACCTCGCAATCAACCACGTGCTTCCGGTAGCGATCCGCTATCAGTCGATCCTGCTCGATAATGTATCGAAAATCCGTTCGCTTTTCCCGACTGATCAGGCTGCTGAAATGTCGGAGACCGAGATTGATACGATAGCTTCTATCTCAAAACACTGCAAGGTGATAAAGCAGGAGGTCGATGCAATGGTCGAAGCCCGTCGGCAGGCCAACCGCATCGAAAACGAGCGTGATAAAGCGATCGCATATCATGACACCGTCGTCCCGAGCATGGATGTCATCCGCTATCACATCGACAAACTCGAGCTCATGGTCGATAATGAAATGTGGCCGCTTCCCAAATATCGCGAACTGCTCTTTATCCGCTGAACAGAATTATTGGTCTGAATAAAATTAACCGGAGCTGAATCAGAGTGCATTATGATTCGGCTCCGGTTTTCTTTATGTCAACTGCGCGTGTCTGGAATTTTTGTGCGTCAGTTTTTAATCAGTTCTACACAAGCCCAGTCGTTCATCGCCGTATGTCCTGCAAAACGAAATCCGTTTGGATTCGCCGCCTCAAGGATGACCGGGATGTCAGATTCATAAAATCCGCTCAAAAGAAGTGTCGCGCCCGGTTTCATCGCTTCGGCATAACGGTGGATGTCGGCGGTGATCACATTGCGGTTGATGTTTGCCAGAAACAGGTCGACACCGGTCA
>JAIDXA010000082.1 GCA_029058705.1 Paramuribaculum sp.
ACATGCACTCCTCACTAAAACACAGCCCGACGGCGCAGAACCACGCTACCAGCTGATCGCACCCTTTCGCCACGGATTTGCAAGAGTGAATAGAAATGGGCGATACAATTTTATCACAACAGATGGCAACGAGATTTCGACAAAAGGTTATGATGACGCTTACGACTTTGCTGGCGAATATGCCATAGTCACCAAAGGGGGCAATAGAGGCGTTGTTGACAGCAACGGCGAATTTCAGCCAGTTGATTTCGAACACGGAATCGGGATTGTAAAGAAAAACGGTAAGCTACGCATAATCACTTTCGGAGGTGTCCCCGTCAACGACCTTTTATATGATGAAATAAGGCCGTTTGTCAATGACAGGGCTATTGTGTGCAGAGCCGGCAATTTCGGCTTCATCAACACCGACGGATTTGAAGCTGTCAAGCCCCTCTATACAGAGGTGATTGATTTTGACGGTGACGTGGCACGGGTCAGACTAAAGGACTCATGGGGTCTTATTGACAAATCGGGAGATTATCTTGCGCCATCAGTCTACGACGCGATCGAACCTTTCATTGACGGGCTTGCTCGAGTAGAACGCTCCCATCGGTTCGGCTATATCGATCGAAAAGGTCACGAGCAAGTCCATGCGGACTACGATGAGCTCTCTCACTTTGAGGAAAGCGGACTGGCGCGCACAAAGAAAAGCGGGAAATTCGGTCTCGTCGATAAAATGGGGCGTGAAAGAGTTATTGCTACATACGACGTCATGTCACCATACTCCTGCGGACTCTATGCAGTTGCCGTTGACGGTAAGGCCGGATACATATTCCCTGATGGGAAAACTGCCATTAAATTCAAGTATGACGAGACCGGCCCCTTCGTGAACGGACTTGCTCCGGTTAGAAAAAAAGACAAGTGGGGCGTCATTGACACAGAAGGCCACACGGTGATACCTATAAAATACGATCCTATCCGAAATCTGCATGATCCTGTGATTTCCGTCGTCAAGAACAACGAGGAAACCTTGTATGACAGAAGCGGAAAGAAGATTAAGAATTGAACTTGAGCGATTCACCGTCAGATAGAGTTATCAACACATCCGACATCTTTCCGCAAAATAATTTGCAAGAGTGGTAAAGCGTTGTTAACTTTGTCAGAACAATATAATCAACGACATAATAAAACATTCCTAACAATGGAAATAAAAGGAAAAATCATAGTTGCATTGCCTGAGATGACAGGCGTTTCAAAAAGCGGAAATAACTGGAAAAAACGCGAATATGTTCTTGAGACACAGGAAACATACCCTAAAAAGGTTCATTTTGATTTCTTTGGAGACCGTGCTGACCAGTATCCCCTCTCTGTAGGTGACGATATCACACTGAGTTTTGATATAGAAAGCCGGGAATATAACGGTCGTTGGTACACAAGCATCCGCGGTTGGAAAGCTGAAAAATCAGGTATGACCCAGCCATCGGCGGGCATGCCTCCCATTGATGCCAATATGCCTCCGGCACCTCCATTCGCCGAATTGCCTTCCGGCGGAGGTGACGAGGATCTCCCCTTCTAAATAGTATTTCAACAAATCATACACTTTATTACAGAGGGCTTGACCGGTGCTATGCGCTGTCAGGCTCTTTTCTAATTTACCAATCATGAAAAAACTGCTTTTAACCTCTTGTCTATCTTTATTGACTGCTGTCTCATCGTTAGCCGCGTACGAACCGACCAACGAGATCATCGAAGCACGCAAGGAATTTGCCGACCATGGCTTCGGTGTATTTATCCATTGGGGAATCTACAGTATGTTTGCCCAGGGCGAATGGTATCTTAACGGAGGAATAAACGCCGAAGAATATGCAAAATGTGCCTCGGCATTCTATCCCGCAAGATTTAATGCGGCTGAATGGGTCTCGGCAATAAAAAACGCCGGTGCAAAATACATCTGTTTCACGTCACGCCATCACGATGGCTTTTCTATGTGGGACACAGATCAATCAGACTATAACATAGTTGACGCCACTCCGTTCAAGCGCGACATAATCAGAGAACTCGCCGATGAATGTCACAAACAGGGCATCAAACTCCATCTTTACTATTCCCATATTGATTGGGGGCGGACTGACTATCCAAAAGGTCGGACTGGGCTTAGGACCGGGCTTGATCCCGCAATTCCCGACTGGGACAGTTATTACGGCTTCATGAACCGACAGCTCACAGAACTCCTGACCAACTACGGGGAAATCGGAGCCATATGGTTTGACGGCCACTGGGATCATGATGAGGATAGCGTGCCATTCGATTGGAATCTCGAAGAACAATATGCCATGATCCATCGGCTTCAACCCCGATGCCTCATAGGCAACAACCATCACATAACGCCATATGAAGGCGAGGACATCCAGATTTTCGAGCGAGATCTTCCGGGAGAAAATACGGCAGGGCTATCGGGACAGGAAATATCACGTCTTCCGCTTGAAACATGTCAGACTATGAATGGCATGTGGGGATACAAAGTTGCAGACCAGAACTACAAGGACACACCGACCCTTATCCGTTATCTTGTAAAAGCAGCCGGAATGGGTGCGAATCTGCTGCTGAATGTCGGACCTCAGCCAAACGGTGAACTGCCGGCGACCGCGCTTTTAAGACTGAAAGAAATCGGAGAGTGGATGAACACATACGGAGAAACATTCTATGCGACTAGCGCCGGTGATTTTCCGGCACAAGATTGGGGTACATCAACACGAAAGGGGAACAAGCTTTACCTGCATGTCATGACACCGGTCAATTCTGAAATTTATGTGCCTCTCAAACGAAAAGTAAAGAAAGCCCTCGATTTTATCGACCGCTCCCCTGTTGAATATACCCGCACTAAAGATGGGATCGTCATTAAGCTAAATGACAATCTCACTGAAATAGACCACGTAATCGAACTTGAGACCCTCTGAATTATGGAAAGGATACTTGAAATCTGTTGCGGCGACATCAATAGCGTTATCGCGGCGGAAAAAGGCGGAGCTGACCGGATTGAACTATGTTCCGCTCTCGAATCCGGCGGACTGACACCGAGTGTCGGGCTGGTTCGAAAAGCTGTAGAAACATGTCATAATGCAAAAGTTCATGTACTTGTTCGTCCGCGGGCGGGTGATTTTCTCTATACTGCCGAGGAGGTTTCCGTAATGCTTGACGATATTGCCGAGATTAGGTCTGCCGGAGCCGACGGCATTGTGATCGGCGCACTGACGTCCGAAGGCAATGTTGATATGGAAATCTGCAGGAAATTGATGAATGCCGCCAAAGGCATGTCAGTCACATTCCATCGAGCTTTCGATATGACAGACCACCCCGAAAGGGCGCTTGAAGATATCATCAAACTTGGATGTGACCGCGTTCTGACCTCAGGTTGCGCTCCGTCGCTCCTGAAGGGCGCGGAAACAGTCAGATCCCTGCTTGCCACCGCAGGCAACAGAATTACCATTCTCGGCGGATGTGGCGTAACTCCGGAAAATGTTCTCGCAATCATAGAACAGACCGGATTGCGAGAACTGCATGCATCAGCACGGTCAAGCGTTGCAAGCCGAATGCGATTCCGCAACAGCTCAGTCTTCATGGGAAATCCGGAAGAAGACGAATACTCTACAATGGCAACTGATATTGAAAAAGTTAAACGTCTCGTTGAAATAATCAAATGAAAATAAAACATATTCTCAGCATAGCGTACATATCCATCGTGACATCTCTTTCAACTTCCGCCCAGTCATTAAGGGAAAAGAGTATGGACATGCTCTACCGTTACATGCCCGCAGCAGATTCCGCCAATTATTCACGCGAATTTTTCTCCCACAATGTCGACCTCGCATTGAAAGCCCGTTCTGAAATGCCATGGGGCTCGAAAGTTCCCGAACGTGAATTTCTGCATTTCGTCGTGCCGGTCAGAGTCAATAACGAGGATCTTGATAATCACAGAGAGGTTTTTTACAACGAACTGAAAGATCGGGTGAAGAATCTTTCCATGAAAGAAGCAATCCTGGAAATAAACCATTGGTGTCACGAAAAAGTGACATATCAGCCGTCTGACGGACGCACGCATTCACCCCTTGCCTCAGTTTCTTCCGCGATCGGACGCTGCGGTGAAGAATCAACATTCGGTGTGGCTGCACTCAGAGCTATGGGCATTCCTGCCAGACAAGTCTATACCCCCAGATGGGCACATACCGATGACAATCACGCATGGGTTGAGGCCTGGGCCGACGGGCAATGGTACTTTCTTGGAGCTTGCGAACCGGAACCCGTGTTGAACTTAGGATGGTTCAACGCTCCCGCTTCACGCGGAATGCTCATGCATGCACGTGTATTCGGCCCATATGACGGCGATGAGGAAATCCTGTCCACAGCTGACGGAATAACAGACATTAATGTCACTGACCATTATGCTCCGGTAGACACACTCAATGTCATTGTCCGGGATCAAGAAATGAATCCGATCCGGGATGCGCGCGTCTCATTCCGGATCTACAACTATGCCGAATTTTATCCTATCGCGACAAAGCTAACCGGCACGGACGGGTCAGCTTCTGTGATCGCCGGTCGTGGAGACCTGCTTGTATGGGCATCTGACGGCAAATCATTCAACTTCAAAAAAGTCCGCGTCGGGAAGGATCGGCGTGTCGAGATCATACTTCCGCGTGAGAACAACACCCAAAAGTCAATTGACATGGATTTCACCCCACCTCCGGCAATATCCGCCACCCCCTATGTAAGCGCTGAACAACGGGCCGAAAACGACACGCGTTTCGCAACAGAAGATTCCATCCGCCTCGCCTACGTAGCGACATTCATTAAACAGAACCATGGTGATTCGGTATCTGACCTTCTCGCTAAATCACGCGCAAATCACGTTGTAA
>JAIDXA010000083.1 GCA_029058705.1 Paramuribaculum sp.
CCCAAAGCCCCTGAGGGCTTTCCTCTTCTGAGCGCCGCCGTATGCGCCCCAACGGTCAGGTCTAAGAGTAGACCGCCTGAAATACGGCAAAGAGTTCTTTGACATTCTGGTTCATGTGACAACGGGCTATAACACTTTCCAAGATATTTTAGCTTGCATAACATAGGGATATTTATTAATTTTGCATCCGAATTTCCTAAAACGATAATAGAAATTGAATAAAATCCCATCCTCCTCTCCCGCCGGCACGGCAAAATCGCCACGGCTATGCATTGCTCTTCTTCCGGTAGTTTTTCTTCTCGGATGTCTGATATCCATAATGGTCGCCAAAGGCAGCGATGCCGTCTTCGACTATAGCCACTGGACGCTTTTGGCTGCTTCGGCATTAGCCCTGGTTCTTGCGCTCGTCTCCCGCTCTCTCGATCTGAAGCGTCTGGCCAGCGGACTCAGGCGAAGTGCAACTCAGATTCTCCCCGCTGTCCCTCTTCTGATTCTGATTGCGATGATTGCCGCAACATGGCTCTGGTCCGGAGTGGTCCCGACTCTGATCGAATATGGCATCCGCCTGCTCAATCCGACATTCTTTCTCGTCGTGACATGCCTTGTCTGTGCCGTCGTTTCGGTCCTGACAGGAAGTTCTTGGACCACTATCGCCACCATCGGAGTGGCCTTTATAGGAATCGGACGCATAATGGGCTATCAGGAAGGCTGGATTGCCGGCGCGATTATATCCGGAGCCTATTTCGGCGACAAGGTTTCTCCGTTGAGCGACACGACCGTAATTGCTTCTTCCAGTTGCGGTGTCGACCTCTTTGACCATATCCGCTTCCTGATGCTGACGGCGATTCCGGCTCTTTTGGTCGCGATTGCGGTCTATTTCGGTGTCGGACTCATCACCGACACTTCGGTTGTCGGATCGCGTTCCGCCGAAATTCTCGACATGATCCATTCCGTCTTCGTTATAACACCATGGACTCTCCTCATTCCGGCCGTTGTCCTGATCATGATCGCTTTCCGCGTCAGAACGCTGATCACCCTGGCTGTCGGCAGCCTGCTCGGCGTCGTCGGGATGTTCATATTCCAGCCCGGCATTTTTCAGATGATCGGCAGCGCCGGTTCTCCTGTGCCCGTGGTTTTTAAGGTTCTCTGGAGCGAGACTGCGCTGTCGACCGGAATGCCCGTCTTCGACGATCTGATGTCTACCGGAGGAATAACAGGTATGTTGCCGACCGTGATGCTCGTTCTCTGCGCCATGCTTTTCGGCGGCGTGATGCTCGGAACCGGAATGCTGGCCGTAATCGCGGGTGCTTTCACTGCAAGACTTTCCCGGCGACGGTCAATCGTCGGGGCTACTGTCGGCAGCGGCCTCTTCCTCAACGCATGCACCGCCGACCAGTATCTTTCCATAATTATCGGAAGCAACATGTACCGCGATGTCTACGGTCGCTACTCACTCCCGCCAAAACTGTTGAGCCGCACTCTCGAAGACTCCATTTCCGTGACATCGGTTCTGATTCCGTGGAATTCATGCGGGGTCACTCAGTCAACGGTTCTTGGGGTCGCCACTCTTGTCTATCTGCCCTTCTGCATTTTCAACTATCTGTCGCCCATCATGACGCTTATGCGGGCATGGCGCGTCTCTGAAAAAAACGAGACCCGGCAAGTCCTCTCCGGATCTTGATCAGGTCTCGATGGTTTTCTGTATGAATGGATGTCAGGAGCGCGGTCAGAATTCGATCTGGTTGGTGCTGCCCTTATCTGGTTTTTCGTCAGCCTTGACCGTCGGTTCCGATGGTGTCACGCCTTTCCGTAGGGAATCCGTAATCTTCTTGTCGCGGTTGAGTGCCGGTTTCTCGATAAGCTCGATTACTGCGTCATCGTTCATCTGCTCCGGCGACAGCACGATGTAGTTGTTGCTCATATCTGATGTGTCGCCATACTGCTCGCGCATTTTCTTCTCGATATCCGAAGGCGATTTCCCGCGGCTCACCGACGCGATGGGCGTCGTCTGTCGTGGCTTTTTGGTTGGTTCTCCCTGAAGCAGGGCCGATTCCTCGTCGCGGATCGTCACATCGAAGCCGGCGGCAAGGATCGTGATCTTGACTTTTTCGCCCAATGTGTCGTCGACTGTCACGCCCCAGATGATGTCGACATCCTGATTGATGTCGGCCACAAAATTGCGGAGTTCCTGAACCTCGGTCATGGCCATCGAGTTGTCGCCTTCACGGCTCATGTAGAGGTTGAGAAGCAGGCTGCGCGATCCGAAGATGTCGCGGTTGCGCAGCAGGGGTGAGTTGAGCGCGTCTTCGATCGCTTTTGTCACACGGTGTTCTCCCTCGCCGTAGCCCGTCGAGATTATGGCGGTTCCCCCGCCGCGGAGTGTGCGGTCAACATCCTCGAAGTCAACATTGATATACCCTGTGGTGGTGATGATCTCCGAAATCGATCGGGCTGCGGTCGAGAGCGTGTCGTCCGCCTTGCCGAACGCGTTGAAGAAGTCAAGGTCGGGATAGATCTCCGTCAGCCGTTCGTTGTTGATGATCAGAAGCGCATCGACATACTTGGCCATCTCGTCGGCTCCTTCAAGCGCCTTGAGAATTTTTTTCTTGCCTTCAAACAGAAACGGGATCGTTACGATTCCGATGGTAAGCAAACCGCGTTCGCGGGCCTCGCGGGCCACAACAGGACCGGCTCCGGTGCCCGTGCCGCCGCCCATACCGGCCGTGATGAACACCATGCGCGTCTCGTCGTTGAAGATTGCCCGGATCTTCTCAATGTCGTCTTCTGCGAATTTTTCAGCTTTTTTAGGATCGTTCCCGGCTCCCCGGCCGTTGCCGATGACAACCTTGTTCGGAACAACCGATTCGTCAACAGCTTTCTTATCCGTGTTGCAAACCACGAAGGTGACCTCCTTCGCGCCTTGGCGATACATGTGGTTGACTGCGTTGCCGCCGCCGCCGCCAACGCCGATGACCATGATGTCTGTCGGGGTCTGGGGCTCGGTGTTGCATTTGAATTTTTCTGCGAAATCGTCTATGTTGAGGTTATTTTCGTCCATTTTCTTTAGCTAGTTTTTGGGGATAGAAAAGAAGTTTGTTAATCGGGATCTTCATTTAAAACATCATCGTCATCCTCGTCCAGATCTTCTGGTTCGTCAAGAAATCCCTTGATTTTGGAAACAAAACTGCGGATCCGGTTGGTTCTCTTCGACGGTGCGGTTTCTGCAACCGGCTCGATCACCGGTTCCGGAACAACCACAGTCTCCGGAATCTCTTCCTCATACATGTCGTCGGGTGCCAGGTTGATCACTTCCGATTTCAGACACTCTTCCGCTCCGTGCAGGGCGGCCTTGTACAGGACGGCGATGACATCCGATGCGTCTGAATTCGATATGCGTGAATCCGCGATCCGGATATTCGGGGTCGTGATGCTGCCGACTCTGATCTTCATTGTAGTGGCCTGCTGAAGACGGTCGTTGAAGCCCGTCAGACGTGATGCCCGGCCAACGATGACGATTCCTGCCGAC
>JAIDXA010000084.1 GCA_029058705.1 Paramuribaculum sp.
ACATATTCCCTGACTGTCGCGACGGAATGCGTTCGGGAGTTCGGCTTGACGGGCAATTTCGCGGACTCTTGCTTTCGGCAGGTCGCCGATGGGAAACATGAGGTGCGAAAGCTGACCGTAGGTGATCCGCGAAAGAAAGTCGGTCTGGTCCTTGACGGGATCAGGCGCAGTCGCGAGAAAGACTTTTCCGTCGATTTCACGTGTTGATGCGTAGTGGCCGGTTGCGGTGCGGTCGAATTCATGTCCCCATCGCTGCTCGAAGAATCCGAATTTAATCATTCGGTTGCACATGACATCGGGATTGGGAGTCAGTCCCTGCCGGACGGTGTCAAGGGCATATTGCATGACGTTGTCCCAGTATTCCTGGTGAAGCGATACGACTTCAAACGGAAGTCCGTAGCGACGGGCAATCAGCGAACACATCTCGATGTCTTCTTCGGCGGAGCAGTCGCCTTCGCCGTTGTCGAGACCGATGCGTATGTAGAAAAGGCTGACGTCGTGGCCAAGCTCTACGAGTCTGTGCACGGCCACGGCGCTGTCAACGCCTCCGGAAATCAAAGCTGCTATTCTCATTTAATTAAGATCGGACTTATTACACTTCTTCAAGCTCTTCTTTTTCATCGCGTCCCTGACGGGAGATTATGAAAATCGAGAGGAAGTAGTCGATTGATATTTTCCCCGGTCCGGCAAGAAGAATGAAGAGGAATATGCCGGTAAACATTATCGGCAGATAGCCGGGCTGGGTTGATGTGACTCCCCACAGCGCTTCGTGGGGCAACAGATCCTTGATTATGTAGATTTCGGCTGCAATCATTGACAGGATGGCCGGAATGGTGGCAAAACGTGTCATGAACCCGATCATGATGGCGAGCGAACAAAGCAGTTCGATTGTGATCATTATGACCAGACATGCGGTCGGGGTAAATCCGAACAGGCTTGGGAATTCGCTGCTCAGCTCATTAAAGTGGACAAGCTGCCGTATGCCGAATTGTATGAACATGATTCCTACGAACAGTCGCATGAAGAGTCTCGCCAGATTTGTGTAGGAAAACCCGGAAAAGCGTAGATAGAGTCTGATGAGTGACTGAGTCAGTTTGTTGTTCATTGGATCTTCGTTTTATTTATTGGGCGGGGGATAAGTTGAAAACAATCAAAGAGTCTGAAGGGATCATATCATGACTGGCCATTATCGGATGAAGCCTTTTTCTTTTTGGGGATGCGGAGCTGCTGCATGACGCTCAGCAGTGGTTCGACTTCCGTCCCTTTTTTCAGAATTGTTCCCGATGAGTTTAAAATATAGAACATCGGATTCTGGCTGATATCGTAGGTCGTTTCAATGCCTGGAGCGATTCCGGTTATCCAGCCTTTTGGAGAGGCCGGAGTCGTTTGCGAATCCTTGATGTATATGAGATATATCTTGACGATTCCGCTTTCAATCAGCTGGGTGGTTTTTATGTCGGCGTCGAGACGCAGCCTTGCCAGATCGGCTTCGGCGCTGTTGGGCGATGCGAACATCAGGACTGTTGCAAACTGGTTCGGGTCGGGTTCAAAACGCGTTTTTCTGCCTTCCGGATCCACGAAGTCAAAAGCCGGAGCTGTCATTCCTTCCTGTGAATTGCGGAGAATCCGGGCCTGAGCCTGATATCGGGCACGGCTCTCTTTGTTGATTTTTTTGACTTTCAGGATGTTGTCGAGAAAGTGGCTGTAGAGTTGCTCGCTTTTGTACTCTGCCGAATCGGAATAGAGACGGCTTTCGGCCAGCGATGCGATGAATTCTACGTCCTGTGGCTGTTTGGCTATCCGGCTGAAGAAGTTGTCGACAGAGGCAAATACGT
The DNA here is from genome assembly GCA_029058705.1 of Paramuribaculum sp. Lineage (GTDB taxonomy): Bacteria > Bacteroidota > Bacteroidia > Bacteroidales > Muribaculaceae > Paramuribaculum. The sequence continues at coordinate 1,836 of JAIDXA010000084.1, forward strand.
CCGATGCGGTCGCGTATGGCATGAATGACAGATACATGTCGAAGGCATCGGCCATTTTGTCACGTGACGAGAAGGCTTTTTTCAGGTCGCAGAAATCCCAATAGTGAGCCAGCATGTAGTCACACCTGCGCTGGAAGTTCTGGATCGAATCCGGAATTATCGGTAGTTGGAAAAATTGCTGTGTCGCAGCTCCGTTGGCCTGTGAGAAAGACGTAATGGAGCAGAGTGCGGCAATCAGGGAGAGTATGATTTTTTTCATTTGTGTTCAGCTATGTTTTGTCAGTTGGTCAAGCGTTTTCTCTTTGGCAAAGTATTTGCAAACACAAAATTAACAAATATCGTGGAAAAAACCGAGTTGGAGGTGAAAAAAATAAGCTGCCGACGGAAAATCAGGATAAAGTGAGTCTGTCGGTTCAACCATTGC
>JAIDXA010000085.1 GCA_029058705.1 Paramuribaculum sp.
GGAGCATAGCGGGCTATGTGACCGATGAGACTTGGTGAAAACAACCATAAAAGACCTCAATAAACCCACAAGAATGATTTATAACATTTTTTTCGTAGTAAATTTAAACAGTTTCTAAAACCCCTGTTCGCAATTCAGAAAAATACAAGCAGCGCGCAGCATCTGCCCGCTCGGCGAAAAAACTCCGGAACTCATGATTGAAACATCAATGCCCGTCAGGGAAAGACCACAACAGTTCAAATCCTCTCTTCATGAAAAAATCTATGCCGGGCTCGATCAGCTCGGCATAGATTTTGAGAGGGTGTCGTGTGAAAAGGCGGTCACGATCGACCAGTGTCGGGCAATCGCTACGGTGTTGCGCGCCCCTGTTGTAAAGACGCTTTTCGTTGCAAACCGTCAGCTGACCCGTTTCCATCTCGTCGTGCTTCCCGGCTCTAAACCGTTTGTGACAAAAGATTTCAGTAAATCGCGTGGAGTTTCGCGTGTATCATTTGTTTCACCTGAACTCATGATGTCAATGTTGTCCACTCCTGTCGGGGGAGCATCGCCGCTTTCTATTCTTGCCGATGAGGCCGGCATTGTCGAGCTTGATGTCGATGCGGAGGTCATGGGTCTGCCCGAAGTGGTTTGCCCGGCGGCAACTCCCTGCGATTATGTGCGGTTGAAAACGTCAGATCTGTTCAATCGGCTGCTTCCGTCGTTGTCAGGCCGCCATCCGGTTGTTGTCTCCCTTTGATTCTATTGTTGTTCCTGGTAGGGCAGGTATATAAAAACCGAACCCCACAGTGTTTGAAGCCACTGTGAGGCCCGGTTATAAGATTTTAACAGATTTCTGTTTTCTGTTGGGATTCGTTATGCTTCAACAGGCTGGACGTTGATGAAACGACGGCCGTTTTTGCCTTCGGTGAAAACAACTGTTCCGTTGATCAAAGCATAGAGTGTGTGATCCTTGCCCATGCCTACGTTGAGTCCGGGATGGTGCACTGTGCCACGCTGACGTTTCAGAATGTTGCCGGCTTTGCAGAATTGGCCACCAAAAATCTTAACGCCGAGTCGTTTGCTTTCCGATTCACGACCGTTCTTAGAACTACCTACACCTTTCTTATGTGCCATTGTCTTTTAGATTTTTGAGATTAAGCAACTACTTCTTTGATTAACACTTTTGTGAAATACTGACGGTGTCCGTTTTTGCGACGGTAGCCTTTGCGACGTTTCTTCTTGAAGACGATCACTTTGTCTCCCTTTACAAGCGGAGTGAGCACTTCACATACAACTTTTGCGCCCTCTACTGTAGGTGCGCCTACCTTAACGTTACCTTCGGCTTCAGCGAGGAGAACTCGGTCAAATTCAACCTTGTCACCTTCTTTTACGGCTTCGCCCAGATAATGAACATACAAGAACTTCTCGGCTTCTGCCTTGAACTGCTGTCCCTGAATTTCTACGATTGCGTACATTGGTTTGATTAATACGTTTTTAGGTTACTCCGAAAGGCGGCTCTCCAAACGTGGAACAGCGCTTTGTCAGGCCCTTCATGGAAAAATTCCCACAAAATTAGTCATTTTTATCCGAATCGCAAAGCTTTCAAGCCTCTTTTTTCACGGCTTTCAAAAGTCTGACAAGACGTTCGGTGGCTGTCGTCAGCAGTGTGCGCGGACATGCGAGATTGATTCTGATGAATCCCTCGCCCTCCGGACCATACATTGTCCCCGGATTGAGCATCACCTTCTCTTCCTTCAGCAGCATGTCGGCTACCGTTTGCGAATTCATGCCGCTCGGACGGATGTCGAGCCATGCAAGATACGTGGCCTCAAGTGACGCCAGTCTGTATTCGGGCAGGTCGCGTCGCACTGTTTCGCGCAGTGTGATATAGTTTTCCCATATGTATGATTTCAGAGCTTCCAGCCATGGCTTGCTTTCATTGTAGGCGGCTATTGTGGCGGCAACCCCGAACGGATTCACATCGCAGACCTCGTTGATGTTGATGGCCTTGTCGATCCGTTTCCGTGTTTCCGCATCCGGTGCCAGTATGTTGGCGATCTGGAGTCCGGCAATGTTGAAGGCCTTGGACGGAGAGATGCATGTGGCGCTGTTGAGTGCGAACTCATCGCCAAGCGATGCGAATGGGGTGTAGTGGTGTCCGCCGAATGTGAGTTCGCAATGGATTTCGTCTGAAATTACAAAAACTCCGTTGTCCAGACATATCCGGCCAACTCGTTCCAGTTCTGCACGTGTCCAGCAACGGCCCGACGGATTGTGGGGATTGCAGAGCAGCAGTAGCCTGACATCCTCTTGCGCGGCGAGTTTTTCCAGCTCTTCGAAATTGATGTGAAATGATCCGTCGCGGTCAATTGTCAGCGGGTTGGGTGCAAGGATGCAGTCGTTATTGCGTATCGACGAGAAAAAACAGTTGTAGGCCGGTGTCTGCACGATAATCCTGTCGCCCGGGCGCGTCATGGCCTTGATGATGGCCGATACGGCCGGAACAACACCGCTCGTATAGATAAACCATTCCCGCTTGATTTCAAGCGAGTGTTCTTCACGAAAACAGCGGACAACGGCGTCATAGTAGTCGTCGCCGACATATGTGTAGCCGAAGATTCCTTGTCTGACTCTCTCTTCGAGTGCGTTTATGATTGCTGGCGAGGTACGGAAATCCATGTCAGCCACCCACATCGGAATCACATCAGGATCCTCCGGAGTGTCCCATTTGTACGAACCGGTTCCGCGTCGGTTTATGATTTTGTCGAAATCGAAAGCTGTTTTGTCCATGACTTGCTTGATTGTTGTTGGTTGTTGAAGAGGTTGAGCGCACACCGCTTCTTCATTTATAGAAGCGCGGATTGAAAAGAAGGATCAGGAAGATTGTGCCGCGGAAACAGAGCTCCACACACATTGCTATCCACACGCCCTTCAGCCCCATCGTGCTGACTAAAAGCGTGGCAAGGGTGAGCCTGACAAGCCAGATGCTGCATAGATTCATTGCCGAAGGAAGCACTGTCCGCCCCATCCCGACAAAGAATCCATAGGTGATGATCGCTGCTGCGAACATCGGTTCGGCCCACGCTTCAATTCTGAGAATTTCTGCTCCAAGGCAGCGTATCTCTTCGACTGGCGACATTATCCCTATTATATATGGTGCGAAACAATATAGCGCGACGCCGAGAATCCCCATGACAAGCATTCCCGCGCCGACCGTGATATGTCCGAACGAGCGCATGAGCCGACGTCGGCCTGCGCCCAGGCATTGACCTGCCAGGGTTGTCGCAGCCTCTCCGATGCCATACCCCGGCATGTAGCACAGACTTTCCGCAACCACCGCGAACGCGTTGGCCGCGATTGCCGCTACTCCGAGCGGTGCCACGATGAATGTCAGCAGAATCTGCGCTCCGCATATCGCGACATGTTCAAGCCCTATCGGAGTGCCTATGGCAATGGCTTGTCGGACTGTGTTGCCCGTGGGCAGGAATGTGCCTTTGTTGCCTTTCAGTCGCAATGGCTTGTAGCGTCGGCATAGATAATAGAGCATGGCGGCCGCCGTAATGGCTTCGGCACAGACTGTTGCGAGCGCCGCCCCTTTCACGCCCATACCTGCCCCGGGAATGGTCAGGGTGAGTCCGGACAGATCCGCCTCTCTTGTCGGAAAGATCAGGAAGAAGTTCAGGATGACGTCGAGAACACACATCATTATGTTCAGTGCGCTCGGCACTTTCATGTTTCCCGCGCAACGCAGCATCGCGCCTCCGAGAAAGTTGAGCTGCAATGCGGGGAGAAACATCGAAAAGATGAAAAAGTAAGTGCTCGCGTCGCTGTGGATCGAATTGTCGGCTCTGAGCCAGCAGGGCAGGGAATCGGAAACTGCCATGCCGGCCATGCCGAGAATGACGCTGAACATCAGGACCGACAGAATTGACTGGCGCAGAATTGCGCGCGCCCGTTCGAAATTCCCGGCTCCGACCTGATGGGCGACTTGAACCGAAAACCCCGTTGCGCATGCCGAGAGCAATCCCCACAGCAGCCACGTCGAAGTCGACACCAGACCGATCGCTGCCGAAGGTTCTGCTCCTAAGCTGCCAACCATCGACGCGTCGATATATTGCATCGCTATGGCCGAAAGCTGGGCAACTATTGCCGGGACGCTGAGCAGCGCTGTCAGCTGAAGGCGCTGCCGGATCGACAATGGTTTGTTTTCCCTGATGCGGGCAAGCAGATGGTCGGTCTGGGTGGAGGTCTGGCTCATGTGGTGGAGGGCAGTGGCTGGCTTGGGTCAGGTTGTTGTTATGCGGCAGTCGGCCGGCTGACGGACATTTCCGTCGATTATGATTTCACCGACCGCATCGGCCTTGATTTCGCCCGAGGTCGGATTCTTGATGCTTGTGATGTTGCCGCGGATCGTCGCGTGGACAATCGATTCCTCGAATGCCAGGTCGGCGTCCGCGTCCATCGTGCAGTTTTCCATAATCAGATTGTCGCAGTAGCATAACGGCTGGGTCCCTTTTATGTGGCAGTTTATCAGCCGCAGGTTGCGCGAATGCCAGCCGAGATATTCTCCGTCCAGAACCGAGTCGCGCACCGTGACATCGCTGCTGCCCCAGAATGCGTCCTTCGAGTCTATTCTCGCATTGCTTATCTCTACATTCGTGCAATACTGGAACGAATAGTTGCCCTGTTGCCGATAGCGGTCTATTCTGATGTCGGAGGAGTGCATGAACAGATAGTCGGCATTCGCAACTTCAACATCTCTGAGCTCCACGCCCCGACAGTGCCATAACGTTTCCTGTGCGTCCGGAATCCTGACTCTGTCAAGCCTGAGATTCCTCATTTCGCGAAACATTTTCGGCGCTTCGACAAGGGTGTCGGTCATTATCAGATCCGATGAATACCAAAGGGCCGCTCTCGCGCCTGATGTGAACAGGCAGTTGCTTATGCGGAAACCCTCGACATGCCAGAACGGATATTTTCCTTCAAAGCGGCAGTTGTCGGCTTCTATGTTGCTGCACTCTTTCAGTGCCGACTCGCCGGCGTGGATCGTGACGCCGGTAAGTCTCAGATCATGCGAGGCAAACAGCGGTCGTTCGCCTCCGAATTCCCTGTTTTCAATTACGTTCATAAAGCGGATAAGCGTTGATGGAATTTTTTTTGACTTTGCAAATTTACGAATAAATTTCCGACTCGCCTATTACCATTTTTGCGGTTATCCTTGCCATTGCAATTGTTTCTCAGAAATTATATGACAGCGAAAGGAATGCGCCGTGAATCACCGGTTTCCTCGGATAGTATCTGTTGAATGAAACCCCGCGGTAAGAAAGATGTCGGTATTGACTGTAGATGTCATAGTTTGAAAACGTGTAGCCTGCACTGATGCCGCATTCGCCGATATCGATGCAGATGCCTGCGCGTAATTCCATTGCAAGCCACTGTCCTTTTGTCGTCGAGATGAATTCGTAGTCTGTCTTTGGCCATTCAGACGTAGATTCGATTGCGACCCTCTGGTAGGGGAGGTTGATCATCACCCCGGGCTCTCCGTAGAGGGAAATATAGATGTCTCTGATTCTGACGGCTGGCGATTTGATGATGACCGACGGACGCAGATAGAGGTTCGACGGACATTCGTCGTCTGACGAAATATTCCAGTTGCTCTCGGCCGCCCACCCCTCCGTATGGAAGTTCTCCCAATACCCGAGTGAAATTCCGATGCCGGCGAAATCGCGCAGCATATAGTGGTAGCCCATCTCTGCCGAATATGTTAGCGACGAGGTTAGCGTGCCGCTGACCGACGCGCGGTGGTGGGTGAAATATTCTATGTCGGCTGCATCCGCCGCCGTTGATGTAAATGTCGCTATCGCAATCCACAAGAATGATTCATGGCATTTTTTTCGTAGTAAATTTAAATAGTTTATCAATTTAATTGTGTGATTGTTTCTCATATTTTCTTCATCTTTCTTCATCTTTCTTCATCTTTCTTGGGAGTGTAAACATACTCTTATATTCTGATGACGCAAAAATAATGAAAAAGTCCTACGTGTACTGCTGCAATTTTGAATTTGACGCACATTCTCTTTTCTCACGCCTTATCTTTGCGGCGATGTTGCTCCGATGCCGCTCATATCAACCCGCTCCGCGCCCGCGCCATATCTGTCAGCGC
>JAIDXA010000086.1 GCA_029058705.1 Paramuribaculum sp.
GACTGATGAGACTTGGCGGAATTCGCCAAAAAAGACCTCAGGATTATTTTGAAGGTTCTGCCGTTCATGCGTTTTACGGTTAACGCGGTTTAAATTCAAACACTCTCTTAGTCCAGTGGCTGAATGAACACATCCTCCACTTCTGCCGTCCAGCGTGCTTTTTTATTATTTGCTATTGAGAGAAAGAACACTCTTTTACCTGGCTCATTTTCAACGTCAATGATCTCGCCCTGATATCCCGCCATCACACCACCTGTGATCTTCACTCTGCGGCCTCGGACAAGCTGCTGCCCGGTATCTATGAGTTCCATTCTCATATCCTCCGTAAACTGCCCTATACAGCGCTGGAAGCTCAACATTTCTCTGTGAGAGATGACCGAATAGTCACTGTCGGGTGCGTTTGTTGTCCGGAAACACCATGCAAGATTCCCGATGCTCGCAAAAAGACTTTTCACCCGATCACGTGTTGACTTGAAAAATAGTATATCCGGCAGTATCGGTATATTTTCCACAATACGTTTTTTATTTGCCTTGCGAACCTCAGCACGAGTCGGATAAAACAATTCAATCGTGTTCAATCTGCCCGGCAAACATTCTTTAATGGCTTCCTCTATATTTTCAGCCTTCACTCCGGGCCTAAGCTTCATTGCGAACCAGCGCTTTGCGTGACAATTGATTGAATCTGCAACCTGACAGATTATATTTTCTTTATCCACAACCGGGAAATCAAACCTGCCGACAAGCGACAACGCCGGGTATTCGGGAGGAATAGCTCCGACACATGAACGGATTCCGCTCAGCGCTACGTTGGCCTTCAAGGCGGCATCAATCCAAATAGCGGTTATCGATGACCTTGAGAATCCATATTCAAACTTCATCCCGACAGACGTCAATAAATCCTGCAACTGCCTCGTAAGCTTCCGACAGATCTCGTTAGGTCTCGATTTCCCCTGCTTCAAAGCGAAGACATATTTACGTCCGTGGGACGAATCGAATGAATTTATTATATCAGCGATCTGCGGGCAAAACTGCGGAGCTGAGTCAAATGTCAGGTCCACAACGTCGGCCAACGATGCCATAGGATTATACAGCAGATACAGACAGATGCATACCGTTTGCCAGTCGTCCGACCGTTCATTCCTGCCAAACAGCCGTTTAACCATTTCGCCGTTCCGCGACACATTTCGGTCGCTGGTTTCCTTCAACGAATCAACGAATTTCGCCAGAGAATCAAAAGTTCCTGAACATCCGTCGCCAAGCCAGTGTTTATAGACAGCCTGAACTTTCGTAAAATAGCGTTTGCATGTCGAATTCTTTTTCCCTTCTATAGACATCCTGGCAATCCATTCCCTCACCACGTGTTCCTCAAGATCGTCCGCACCAGTCTCACGAAGATAGCCAAGCAATGATTCCAATGCGTATCTCGTCAATGATTTCGATGGTTCAGACACTAATGTCTGTTCCGCAAAATCCACAAACGAGAATCTTATATTCGGCTGTATATTCATAGATTACAGGGAGAATACCCAGTGAAAAAGACACAGGCTTCACTATACGCTTCTTCTTCCCTCTCATTCGAACGCACCGCGAACAGAAGGAAAAATTTCAGACCCTATCATGTACTCGTTATGAGATGCCGACGAGCCAAGCATACGTTTAACCATCAGGAATCTCTTTATAAGAGATACTTGCAGCCCACAAAATGTTGCTGATTAGTTTTTTATGAGATTTTTATCCGGATTATGCTAAACAAATAGATGTCAATTTGGCAGAAATCCACCGAAGTACAGCAAATTTATTTTTAAGGAAGAGGCTGAAAATCCAAATATTCTTCTTACCTTTGCAAATAATTAAGTATCTCTTATAAAGAGATATATACAGCAATCACATAGCTGACTACGTGTTCCCCAATTGCAAATTCAATTATTCAATGGGCCAAAGCCGGCTGCACTAATTTACGATCCTCCGATTTAACAACAGCCGCAATCTTATATTCCTGCTCTTTGGTTGTCTCATGCCAAGACGTCACTTGTCTGGATGACAAACCTATCAGCCCATTGTGTTCTATCAACTTATTCACGACAGCCCCGTATAGGCCGGCACATACAAAAAACGCAGGTACGATAAATTAGACATCACGCACCTGCCCTAGTCAAGGCCTGGAATAATTACAATCCACATCAGCCCTGAATCCATAAAACTCCGGCAATCAACACATTGTCAGACTATCACATCATCACAACCGGAGATTGCCAACTCCACCTGATTGCGCACTCGTTCAAGAACACCCGCACGCAGATCATTGTCGGAATAGTAATGGAATCGTGAAACTATATTAGTCTCACGATCGATAAAACCATAGATATTCAGCTCGATGTCGGCCGCCATACCATAGCCGCCACCGTTGTCCATCCAATAATATCCGTCGGGTATTAATTGCCACATGACTTCGGCAATCCCGTTCCGGAAACATCTTATGAATGATGGATAATTGAACGAATATGTGCGAAGAGTCATCATAGCCTCCTCCGGTAACTCTCCCATAGAATCCCAGTCGACATCCCCCGGTCCGACTGATGCAAGCCTTTGGTTGCGGCGCATCCATTGATATGCCTTCTTCTGATTATGGTCGAGAATAAAGCGAGACTTCCACCATCCGCAGATATCCTGATTGACCAGTTCCATACCCTCGCCGAGCGGCTCTTTCTTATACTGGCCTATCGAGTATTTGTCCGAAGACAGAATACAATACAATTTCTTATTGTACTTTCCCGTCGGGTCGGACACGCCATTTGTTTCATCACTCACCCACATATAATCGCGTTTGAATCAGAAAGATATCACCAGATCGTCATTTCCTGGTCACCAAATACGTTACGGAAGATGTGGCTGTCCCCTTGCTGTTTGTACATTCCACATAGTAATAGATATACGATCCGCCATAACCGGCGTGCGACTTATCAAACACAATGCTTTCGGTCATTCCTTTTTTAGAGCCGGTGTTATGATAGGTTGCCGCACCGTACTGACGCATGGATTCAACTTTTTTCAAGTCGCTTTTCTTTGGTGTAGTCGATGGTTTTGAAGAATATGCGGCCCAATGGACTGTCGCATTTATGTTCTGCTCTTTGTCTCCTCCGGTCTTGAATCTGGCCCTAATTGAAAAACTCGATTTATCGGATGTGGACATAAACGTATCAAACGTAGGCTTTGAAACGGACTTTGAAGTTGTTGACGTCGACGACGATGATGACGGTTCATCGTCAGTACCGCAGGACGAAAATGAAAGACCAATAAACAGGAACGGTATTAACCAGATTTTTTTTGACATATAATTAAATTTAGATGATTTTTAGGTATATATATTATTGATGCGAAATCCGACTGAAATCTATCACATGGGAATACATGTCCGATCCATGTTTTGCAGCTTCCGTGAAAAAAACAGAAGACCTTCTAAGAAACTGTTTAAATTTAGTTGTGGAATTGATTGAGAGGATTTTATGAGGTGTTTTTACGAGTGGAAGAGGGAGCATAGCGGGCTATGTGACCGATGAGACTTGGTG
>JAIDXA010000087.1 GCA_029058705.1 Paramuribaculum sp.
GTCTTATAGAGATCGATAATGTGGATACCGTTGCGCTCCATAAAGATATAAGGAGCCATTGCAGGATTCCATTTTCTTTTAAGGTGACCGAAATGGCAACCTGCTTCGAGTAATTGGTCAAATGTGGGAGTTGACATTGTAATTTCTTTTGTTTACGTTCTTTCGGTTTACAATCAAGCGGTAGGGAACGTGTCCATCCGCCGGATTTAGATACTAAACACTTGGCTGTCATGCCGCCTCACATCGAAAATCGACAAGGCCGCATTGACATGACTTAAGATTGCGATTAACGCTTTGAGAACTGGAAGCGCTTGCGTGCCTTGGGCTGACCGGGTTTCTTACGTTCAACAGCGCGGGGGTCACGGGTCATGAAGCCGTGAGCGCGGAGAACGGCCTTGTCGTCGGCGTTGATTTTAACAAGCGCGCGTGCGATAGCCAGACGGAGAGCTTCTGCCTGACCTTTGTAACCACCACCGTCAAGATTGACTTTGATGTCATATTTCTCAGCACAGTCAAGAGCGCTCAGAGGCTGTTTGACAATGTATTGAAGTATTGAAGAGGGGAAGTAGACTTCCAGAGGACGCTTGTTGATGATGATTGTACCATTGCCTTCGCCGACAATCACGCGTGCCACGGCGGCCTTACGGCGGCCAACTGCATTAACTTTTTCCATACTTCAGATTATTTTACCTTGTTGATGTCAATTACTTTGGGATTCTGAGCCTCGTGGGGATGGTTCGGGCCATTGTACACGTGCATGTTTTCAATCAGACGGCGACCAAGACGGTTCTTGGGAAGCATACCCTTCATAACTTTAATGTAGAGAGGATTGTAGCCAGCCTTGAGATGCTTGTTGAAAGATTTCTTCATCAGGATCTCGGGGGTTGCAACACGCTGTCCGCCGGGATAGCCTGTATAGCTCAGATATTCGCGGTCGGTCATCTTTTTGCCGGTGAGAACACATTTTTCGGCATTGATGATGATGACGTTGTCGCCCATTTCAAGGTTAGGCGAATAGCTCGGTTTGTTCTTTCCACGAAGAATCTTTGCGACTTTGGAGCAAAGACGACCGAGATGCTGGTCGGTGGCATCGATAAGAAGCCACTCCTGTTCAACGCTTTTTGCGCTGGGGGTTACTGTTTTGTAGCTTAAAGT
>JAIDXA010000088.1 GCA_029058705.1 Paramuribaculum sp.
CATCTGAGGGGGTGGCTTTGACATTTTTGGTCAGGTTGTTCTGAACCTGACGTACTTTATAGGAGTTTCGAACCATGTCCATCATTGATTCGCGCATTTCCGGCATGGATTTCCGAAAATACTGCTCCATTTTTTCTTTCGAGCCAAGCTGTGTTATGTAGAAGTTGAGTCGGGCGTCGACTTCTGCCACGACGCTTGCGTTCGGGACTTCAACGGTGTCTATTTCCGCTTGGTGGAGATAGAGTTTCTCAATCGCCATCTGTTCTGGTATGATGCAGTAGGGGTCACCAGGCAGACTGACTTTCTCATATTGCAGGTTGTTGTATTGTTCTTCGATTTCGGATTTCCATATCGGCTGGTCGCCGACAACCCATGCTACTTCTTCGGCAACGTTGTTCTGGGCGGTAAGACAGAAAGTTCCGGTTGACAACAGAGCCGAAATGATGTATTTGCTGATTTTCACTCTTAGTAGAATTTTCGTTTTTGCGGTTTTATTCGCCAAAATTAGTAATTTTTAATGACTTTGGGTGTTTGCAAATGCTAAAATAGACTAAGAGAGTGTTTAAATTTAATTCGAAAATAAATTGCCGCGCTGTCTGATAGGTGGTGTGGCAGCGCGGCAGATGCCAGTGATGCTGTTTTTATTCGAGAGCCTTGCGTATGGCTTTTCTGTCAATTTTAATCCTGTAGGTTTCGTGTAGCCGTTTGATCCATTCGGATTCGAGCTGTTGCTGGTAGCCGAGACTTACCTGCCCTTTGACGTCGCGGGCGTCTTCCGGGGCATTGATTACGCGGCCGAACAGAAGCCGATGTGATTTCCACCGGTTTTTTACATCTTTTGCCGGTGCGCCGAATGCAAGATTGTCGATTATGTTGTTGTCGCCTTTGCCTGCGAGTACACGTTCGACTTTAACGTCTGTGCCAAAGCGTTTTCTGACGTTGCGTGGGTTGACGAGATGTTCTGTCGGGAGTTTTGATGATGTGAAGTAATCGAGTGCTGCATCGGCGAGCGAATCGGTCGTGGCTGCGATGACGTAACCTTTATAGTGGGGGCGATCCCATTTATAGTCGGCGATGTGGGTCTCATAGAATTTCTGAAGGCCGATGGAGTCGCTGTTTGCACGATCCCAGACTTCCATATTGCTGATTTCGTAGAGAAGCATTCCGTCGCGATATTCGTTCAACAGGTTGCGGTAGTCGGGTTGCGATTGTGGCAGTGATGCGATATATTGCCGTGTGGCCAGTTCGTTGATCTTGTTTTCGATCGCAAACCGCAGGGCTGATTCAGCCGATTTGCCGGAAACTTCGGTGTCGGGACGCATTGATTCAGCGACGTGTCCAAGGCTGATTTCCTCTTTTCCCAGGCTGCATACGGGAGTTTTCGATTTTTTCATCTGATCTATGGTCTCCTGTGACAGGTTTCCTGAGGTTTCAATGATTGCGAGTCCTTCGCGGATTCCTTTGTCGTTGATTTTTAATCCGTTTTTTGCTTTCCAATCGTTGAGAGTCCGCAGTACCGACATGGAGGAGCGTTCGTCGGAACGGATACGGTCCGTGATTGTCGGGCGGAGAGAATCAAGCGGTTCGATGTTTTTTCGCCCCTCGCATAGTATGATGTGCCATCCGAAACGAGTCAGAACAGGGTCGGAAACCTGGCCTGGCTGCAGTTCAAACGCGGCGTCGTTGAATTCGGTCACCATTTGCCCGGTTGTGAACCACGGCAGATCTCCTCCGTTCTTCTGTCCGCTTGGATCATCGGTGTTGTCGGAGGCGAGCGACAGAAAGTCTACGCCGTTACGGGCGAGTGCGAGAATGGAATCTATTGCATGTTTCTGGGAGTCGCTGTTTCGGTTTGCGTCGACACTTTTAAGGATGTGGCGGGTTTTGATGAGGCCGGGGTTTGGTTTGCGGTCGTTTACCTTGACGATATGGAATCCGTAGGTCGATACTCCTATCTGGGAGATTTCGCCAACAGGAGTGTTGAATGCGAGATCTTCAAAAACATATGGCCAGACTCCTCCGACAATATATCCCATTGCACCTTTACGAACGGCTGTGTTTCGGTCGGCGGAGTATTTTTCAGCCAGATCGCCGAAGTCGGCTCCGTTGACAAGTGCGTCATGAATGCTGTCGGCAAGAGCCCGCTGTGCGGTGTGGCTGCGGTTTTTTTCCATGAGCGGAATCAGTATGTGATCGACATTCACCATTTCCTGCATGTGGTTGTAGGCTACATTTACCAGAGAGTCGTCGACAAATGCCGATCTCATGTAAGGAGCGGCCAGCTCGGCGGTATATTTTTCCATGTCGCCGATATATGAAGCTGTTGTGTCAAGTCCGGCATCTTTAGCGGCCTGAACTTTCAGCTTGTAGTTGACAAACATGTCGATGTAATCGTCGAGAGACGTTTTTGATGCTTGCTGATCGTTGTTTTTCTTATATAGGTATTCGAATTCGCTCAGTGTGACTTTCTGTTGTCCGACAGTCATGACAACAGGATCTTTTGTCTGTTTTGCTGCCAATGATGCCGATACTAAAGTCAAGGCGGAAAGTGCCAGTGCAATGGATGACTTGTTCATCTGAAATATTAAAAATGAAGGAAACTATGTTACTCACTTCTTTTAACGAAGCGATATGGCTTTTTATTTTGCAGATTGAATCATTCTGTTGAATTTGTCGTGTTTTTTAGAGTATGTTTACTTTTACCACGAATTAAGAAATAAAAGCGCTGTTTGAAATTCTTCAGGTCATCATAACGAGTCTTTTTGGTTCTTTCAGCCAAGTTTCGTCAGTCACAATGTGGCAATTGCTCCTTTCTAAACTCGTAAAAACACCTCATAAAATCCTCTCAATTAATCCCACAACTAAATTTAAACAGTTTCTTAGGCTGATATAAGCGGGGGAGCATCAAATACTGATGCTCCCCCGTTTTGTTCAATATCGGTTGTTGTTTTTATTGATGCGACGCGCTGTAGTTTGGCGCTTCGGCAGTGATGGCTACGTCGTGGGGATGGCTTTCGGCTACACCGGCATTGGTTATGCGGGTGAATTTGGCGTCGTGGAGGCGTTCGATGGTTGGCGCTCCACAATAGCCCATGCCGGCGCGCAGGCCGCCCAGCATCTGATAAACAACCTCATAAAGGCTGCCTTTGTATGGCACACGCGCTGCGATTCCTTCCGGAACGAGTTTTTTCACGTCTGTTTCAGCTGATTGGAAATAACGGTCTTTCGAGCCTTTTTCCATAGCTTCGAGCGATCCCATTCCACGGTAGGCTTTGTAGTTACGTCCGTTGTAGATGATGGTGTCGCCCGGCGATTCTTCAACACCGGCAAGCATTCCGCCGAGCATAACGCAATAAGCGCCTGCTGCGAGGGCTTTCACAATGTCGCCGGAGTAGCGGATGCCGCCATCTGCAATCAAGGGAACGCCAGTTCCGTTGAGGGCTTTGGCAACGTCATAGACCGCCGAGAGCTGCGGCACTCCGACACCTGCTATGACTCGTGTTGTGCATATTGATCCTGGACCGATGCCGACTTTGACTCCGTCTGCGCCGTTTTCAACCAGATAGCGTGCTGCGTCGCCTGTCGCGATGTTTCCGACAACGACATCGATCTGCGGATATGTTTCCTTGACGGCTTTGAGTACGGATACAACGCCTTTGCTGTGGCCGTGGGCGGTGTCGATGACAATAGCGTCGACTCCTGCCTCAACAAGCGCTTTGACGCGCTCCATTGAATCTCCGGTGACTCCCACGCCGGCAGCCACACGAAGACGTCCGAGGCTGTCTTTGCATGCGTTGGGCTTGTCTTTTGCTTTTGTGATATCTTTATATGTGACGAGTCCGACAAGGCGACCGTCATTGTCGACAACAGGCAGTTTTTCGATCTTGTGGCGCTGGAGGATGTCGGCGGCTTCTTCCAGATCGGTGCTTTGTGTTGTGGTGACGAGATCTTCCGAAGTCATGACTTCGTCGATGGCGCGGTTGAGGTCGCGCTCGAACCGCAGGTCGCGGTTGGTGACGATTCCGACGAGATGGCGGTCGTCATCGACCACGGGAATTCCTCCGATATGGTATTCTTCCATCATTTTCAAGGCGTCGCGTACGGTCGATCCTCGCTTTATGGTTACGGGGTCGTAGATCATGCCGTTTTCGGCGCGTTTCACGGCATGGACCTGACGTGCTTGTTCGTCGATAGTCATGTTTTTGTGTATCACGCCGATGCCGCCTTCGCGAGCAATGGCAATGGCAAGTGCGGCCTCGGTGACGGTGTCCATGGCGGCCGACACGAGAGGAACGTTTAGCGTGATGTTACGGGAAAATTTGGTCTTGAGGTTTACTTCGCGGGGGAGCACTTCGGAGTAGGCCGGAATCAGAAGGACGTCGTCGAAGGTCAGGCCGTCCATCTTTACTTTTTCTGCAATAAATGACATAACGAATTATTGATGATAGAGAATTGGGGCGTTACTTTTTTATTGCTTGCAAAGATACGGATTTTTTCTTAATAAAAGGCGGAGTTTATGTCCGATTTTCTGTTTTTATGGGAAATAAACGGAGAGGGCGGCTGGTTGATTTGGAATTTGAGATCGAAAAATATTATCTTTGCATCCGATATGAAACAACAGCGCGCTCTTCTTATCATTAATCCAATTTCCGGAACTTCGCGTAAAGAAGGGCTGGACAAACGGGTCGCCGACCGGCTTTCAGAGGCCGGGATCGATGTTGTCGCGCGCCTCACAACCGGATCAGGCGATGCGACCGCCTTTGCCCGTCAGGCGGTAGGCGAAGGTTATGACATGGTTCTTGCAGCCGGTGGCGACGGAACTGTCAACGAGACAGCCAATGCCCTTTGCGGCAGCAATGTGGCATTTGGAATAATACCGTGCGGATCGGGCAACGGGCTGGCGCGGCATCTGAACATTCCGGTTGATGTGCGTGCGGCGCTTGACATAATCGCAGAGGGGCGCACGGAGGTCTGTGACCACGGTGAGGTCAACGGGCATAATTTTTTCTGTACGTTCGGGCTTGGGTTTGACGCGACTGTAAGTCATAAGTTCGCCGAGTCGAAACGTCGGGGCAAGCTGACATATCTTTCAAACACTTTCAAGGAATATCTCAGTTACCGGCCGGATGAATATGTTATATCTGCCAATGGGCAGGTTATAACCGACCGAGCTTTCGTTGTGGCGGTGTGCAACGCTTCCCAGTATGGCAACAATGCATATATCGCGCCGCAGGCGTCGATCACCGACGGGTTGCTGGATGTCACGATCATTCATTATGGCAATCTGTTGTCGACTGCGTTGGTGGGGCTTGATCTGATGTCGGGTTCGATTGAACGCAACATGCTGATACATGCATTCCGTGCCTCGTCGCTGACAATCAGCAGGCGGCAGGCCGGCGCTGTGCATCTCGACGGGGAACCAATGGAAATGGGGCGCGATCTGTCGGTTGTCTGTTGTCCGGCAAGTCTTAAGATATTTACTCCTCAGGCCGACCGCCCTATCCGGCCGCTTCTGACGCCGATAATGTCGATGATGAATGATCTCGGCTATACTATCCGTCACCTTTTTGAATGACGGGCCGCAATGCGGCGGTTCCGTTTCCGATGGTTCATTATCTGTCGGCTCTGATTTGGCGGACTATCAGGTTTTTGGTAATTTTGCAGTAAAATAAATCACGTTTAACATCATCCCAAAGAATATATATGGCATTACAATGCGGAATCGTGGGACTGCCCAATGTCGGTAAATCCACGCTGTTCAACTGTCTTTCAAACGCTAAAGCGCAATCGGCCAACTTCCCATTTTGTACGATCGAACCCAATGTGGGTGTCATAACGGTTCCCGACGACCGTCTGACAACACTTGTCGAGATGTGCAAGCCAAAAAGTGTTGTGCCGGCAACAGTAGAGATCGTTGACATTGCCGGTCTTGTCAAGGGCGCGAGCAAAGGCGAAGGCCTTGGAAATAAGTTTCTGGCCAATATCCGTGAAACTGATGCGATCATTCATGTCTTACGCTGTTTCGACGATGATAACATCACGCATGTTGACGGCACAGTCGATCCGGTCCGGGACAAGGAGATCATTGACTACGAGCTTCTGATCAAGGATCTCGAAACTGTCGAGAGCCGGATGACAAGGACCGAAAAACAGGCAAAAACCGGTGGCGACAAGCAGGCTAAAATGCAATATGAGGTGCTTCGCCAATATCATGAAGCTCTTACTCAAGGCAAACCGGCCCGTTCGGTTGAGTTTGAGACTGCAGATGAGCAGAAGTTTGCCCGCGAGCTTTTCCTGCTGACAAATAAGCCGGTGCTTTATGTCTGCAATGTCGATGATGCTTCGGCTGCAACCGGCAACGGTTATGTCGAGGCTGTCCGCAACGCAATAGCCGAAGAAAACGCCCAGCTGCTGGTTGTAGCTGCGCAGACAGAGGCTGAGATTTCCGAACTTGAGACTTACGAGGACCGTCAGATGTTTCTTCAGGAAATCGGTCTTGAGGAGTCGGGAGTCGCCCGTCTGATCCGTGCGGCATATGCGCTTCTTGATCTGCAGACCTATTTCACTGCCGGTGCCGACGAGGTGCGTGCCTGGACATTTCTCCGCGGTTCGAAAGCTCCGAAATGTGCAGGAATCATTCACACTGATTTTGAAAAAGGATTCATCCGTGCCGAAGTCATCAAATATGACGATTATGTCAGCCTTGGATCGGAGGCGGCGGTGCGTCAGGCTGGAAAGATGAATATCGAGGGAAAGGAATATGTTGTGCAGGACGGCGATATCATGCATTTCCTTTTCAACGTCTGATCTGATTCCGCAGCCGTAGGGAATCCCACTCCACCATCCTTACAGCTGAGAGAAAAAACAAAGCGCTGGCTCTTGCTTCACAAGAATCGGCGCTTTGTTTTTGTGTTAGCAGATGCTGTTTGAATTCAAACGTTTTCTTATCGAGTGGTTGCTTCTGTAAAATAGATTTTTCAATCTTCTTCGAGTTTCTGTCGGGTGTGGTCAAGTAAGTCGCCGACTTTCTTTTTGGTTTTATCCGTTAGTTTTTTTGTTTTTTCTTTTGCGTTTTCGATCTGTTCGGAATGATCCTCCTTCCATTTTTCGTTTTTCTTTTTAATCTTGTCTTTGGCCGCGCGATAGACTCCTTTGGTCTTTTCCCAGTTTGATTCGGAGTCGTCATCGCTTTCATCGCCGTATGACTCAATGTCTCTTTCGGCTGATGCCATTTCGCTTTCGGCTTCTTCTTCGGCTGCGCTTAACTCCCTTTCGGCTTCTTCAATAATTGATTCCTGGTTTTCGGGCGAGTCTGTTTCTGTTTCCTTTGATACGTTGCCGCATGAATGGAATGACAGGAGGGCGGCAAATGCAAGAATGGCTGTTTGTTTTTTCATGATTAATATGATAAAGAATTGATTCCCGACAAATTTACGGTTTTAAAATTGATTCCGCAACAGTTGTGTTCATATAATAGAGGCTGTGTCGTAATTAAGGTTTACGGCGCAGCCTCTCTTTTTGCCGGGCTTAGGATTGGATATTTTTCAGGCGA
>JAIDXA010000089.1 GCA_029058705.1 Paramuribaculum sp.
CGCAACAATGGCGTGTGCGAACGAAACTTCACAAGTGTTTTTCAACTGTTTCCCGTCGGGATATATTGGAATGACAAGCTCGTCGACCGTCCGCAGAAAACCATTCAGCAACCGGTCTGTTTCGCAAAATTCGAAAAGATCTGCCAGACACCGTCGGGAATAATCCTTTTCGAGACGGCACATCTCACCCTCATCCGGTCGAAATCGTTCGCATTCATCCATAAACCCATTTATGCTCCTGTCGACAAGTATCGACTCACGTCCTATTCGGCTGCTGAGGAATAGTCCTTCAAGCGAACGGCAGCGGCTCAATGCCACATATACCTGACCCGGGGCAAATGAAGAAGAAGCGTCAATGACAGCATTGTCAAACGTAAGGCCTTGACTTTTATGAATGGTAATAGCCCATGCAAGACGTAGAGGATATTGACGAAACACACCATCTACAACCTGCTCTACCGAACCATCATCCTCATTCACGACATAACGCAGATTTTCCCATTCCGCCTTTTCAACGTTGATATCAATGTCTGACCCGACAGGCCTGACTATCACTTTCTCTGCAGATAGCTCCACGACTGTCGCAATCATACCGTTATAGTACCGGCGATTTTCTCCTGTGTCATTTCTGACAAACATCACCTGCGCCCCTTTCTTCAGATGCAGATAATAGTCAACCGGGTAGGCATAATCGGGAAACACGCCGCTTACTTCCGATTCAAAAACAATCTCGTCTCCGGCGAGTTCCGCCAATCGGCCATCATTGATCCGGGAAGCTGACGAATTATGGGTAGTTAGACGTATACTGCCATCGGGAACTGACTTTGTCTGAAAGCTGTCAAATCTTTCATTAAGAAGAGCCAGAGCGGAGTTTGACGGACAACCGTCACGAACTTCGTTAAGCAATCCGATAAATCCAGGATCAGACTGACGATAGATCTTCTGCAACTCTATCGAAACAAAACCGGACTCTTTCAACGCATGGCTTTCATAGAAATACGGCGTCGGATAGAACTCTTTCAGAATCGACATCTCGTCAGCCCTTACAACCGGAGCCAACTGTCGTAAATCGCCTATCATAAGTAACTGAACACCTCCGAAAGGCCTGACACTTCGGCGAAAACGCCGCAAAATACCATCAATGGCATCAAGCACATCCGGCCTGACCATGCTGATCTCATCTATAATGAGAAGATCTATCGATGCGAGAAGCTTCCGTTTATTCGCCGAATACCTGAAATGTTCAATTCGCTCTCCTATAAAACCTTTGCCCGGAAGATAGGGGCTAAACGGGAACTGAAAGACGGAATGTATAGTCGAACCCCTGGCGTTGACTGCCGCCACACCTGTGGGGGCAAGCACCATGAACCGCTTCTGACAGGTTTCACGAAGATGGTGAAGGAATGTTGTTTTTCCGGTTCCCGCTCTTCCGCTCAAAAACAGATTGGCACCCGTTTTCACAACAATGCGCTCTGCCAATTCCAGCTCCGGATTCATCTCCATAACAGTCTGTTTTTATTGCTTGTCAAAACGAAAATATCTCGAGCTTAAGTTCCGCCAGCTCTTTCATGCGGTTGACTTCCCTTACAAACTCCTCCGATGCGCTATGGGCATCAAGAGCCGCTTGATCGCGCCAAGTCTCACAGATCATCAACACATCGCGGCGCGTCGCACTTTCGAATATGTCATATGCAACGCAACCGTCCTGCAACAAAGATGCGGCAGTCAGTCGTTCGGCGCACTCAAGCACCTCCTGCCGCTCCGTTCTCGACACTTGTATAAAGCAATTAAGTCTTAACATATTTTTTTATTTTTTGGTTTCTGTCTGAGTGAAAGTTCCGGTTACGAACCGGTAGACCCTTGATGATATTTCGGAAATCACCGCCGATGCTTCAGACTCATCACCATCGAAATCCTTGACAAACACAACAAGGGTATAGTCACGGTTATCCGGCATCATTATAAATGCAGCATCATTGTGGGCAATCAACCGACCGCCGGCATCTCTATACCCCGAACCTGTTTTATGTGCGATTCTGACACCATCTATCCCGACAAGAGGGAGCGAGATCCGATCCGTGCCGGTAGCGCATCCGAACAGAGTCTCCCTGATGAATTGCTGATTATCGGCCGA
>JAIDXA010000009.1 GCA_029058705.1 Paramuribaculum sp.
AACAACCATAAAAGACCTCAATAAACCCACAAGAATGATTTATAACATTTTTTTCGTAGTAAATTTAAACAGTTTCTAAGAGTGTGTTTACTTTTAACTCAGGTTAGCATAAAGATGGATTTTTGAGTGATTTCAGCGAGTTGAGAAAGACGCAATTGCCACATTGCGACTGCCGAAACTTGGCTGAAAGCGCCAAAAAGACTCTTTCTGATGACCTGAAGAATTTCAAAAAGTGAATTTATTTCTTAATTCGTGGTAAAAGTAAACATACTCTTCGTGTAAAGTTAGTGAGTTTTGCCCGTTATTCCAAACGTTCCGGCGCAATCGGCTGCCGGTAGACGGGAAAATACAGTTTCTTAGAAACTGTTTAAAATTAGTTGTGGGATTAATTGAGAGGATTTTATGAGGTGTTTTTACGAGTTGAAGAGAGAGCATAGCGGGCTATGTGACCGATGGGACTCGGTGAAAACAACCATAAAAGACCTCAATAAACCCACAAGAATGATTTATAACATTTTTTTCGTAGTAAATTTAAACAGTTTCTTAGACAGTTTCTAAGTCGGTCAGTGAAATTAAATTGAATAATGGATGATAAGAGTTGATTTTGTTGAATGACGTATCAACTTTTATGCTTAACTTTGCCGTTGGTTTTGCTGTCGGCTGCGGCTGACGGACAACATGAATCCTAACACTGAATTATTGAATACTGACGTTGGAAAGTAACACTATCGACATAAACGGAGTCCGGCTCCATTACACGACTCAGGGAGAGGGAAATCCCATTCTGCTCATGCATGGCTGGGGCTGTGAGGGCTCTACATTGGCCTCCGTAGCTCGGATTGCGGAAAAACATGGTAAGGTCTATAACGTTGATTTTCCCGGATTCGGAAAATCACCGGAGCCTCCTGCAGTCTGGGGAGTAGAGGATTATACTCGTCTGATCGAGAATTTTGTCGCCAAGCTCCGGTTGGAAAACCCGGTGTTGCTTGGACACTCTTTCGGTGGTCGCGTCGGAATCCTGTATGCTTCGCGCAACCGCGTAGGTAAACTGATTCTGGTTGATGCTGCAGGTGTTAAACCGAAGCGGTCTCTCAAATATTATATTAAGGTCTATGGCTTCAAGGCTTCGCGCAGGCTGACAACGATGCTGCTTGGCAAGGAGAAAGCGGAAGCAGTGATTGAAGAAAGACGCCGCAGGAACGCATCGGCCGACTATGCCGCTGCAAGCCCGATGATGAGGGCCGTTCTGAGCAAGGTCGTCAATGAAGATCTTCGTTCGGTCATGCCGTCGGTCAAAGCTCCGACCCTTCTTGTATGGGGCGAGAACGACACCGCGACTCCTATGCGCGATGCAAGGATAATGGAGCGTCTTATTCCGGACTCCGGCCTTGTCAGTTTCCCCGGATGTGGCCATTACAGCTTTCTTGACAATCCGGTGCAGTTCGCTGCCGTACTAAACAGTTTTCTCGGATCTTGAAACATACTAACAATTAGAATATGTCCTCACTATTGGTTACTGCCTGTTTTATCGTGACGCTTCTATGCGTAGTTGTCAATATGGTTGCCGAATACAGTCGCGACCTGATGATGATGCAACAGAATTCCTATCGAAATGACCGCTATCGCCGCTGGCTGAAAAGTTCGGGCGACACAACCTCCTTTCCGCGACTGATCGGCCTTTGCGTCGCTTTCTTGTCATTGGTGGATTTCGGGTCAGAACTGTGGGGCATGGTCTTGATGGCCGTTTTCTCGGCCGGAAATGCCATTTCGCTCCTGACCAGAAAATATAAGAAACCGCTTGTGTGGACAAACCGGGTCAAGCGTATATTCTCCACTATGATTCTTCTTTCGCTTATCATTGAAGGAGCTGTGGCGGCCGTTGCGTGTGCTGAAGGTTCGGCACACCTTTTGTTTGCACTCGCTGTCGGATCCGCATTCCTCTATTGCGCTTCTCATATCGTGGTAATGTCGGCTGTGGCGCTTCTCGGACCTGTTGAAAAGGCGATAAATCGCAAATATTACAATGAAGCGGACTCTATTCTTCGCTCCATGCCCGGACTTAAAGTGATCGGCGTCACCGGGAGCTATGGAAAGACAAGCACCAAGCACTACCTTGAGCGCATCCTTTCCGAGCATTTCGACGTACTGATGACACCGGGAAATTTCAACACCACGCTCGGAGTGATCCGCACAGTCCGTGAAATGTTGAAACCATATACCGAAGTCTTCATCTGTGAGATGGGAGCCAAGCAACTCAACGACATCAGGGAGATCTGCGATCTCGTACATCCTCAGATCGGAATAGTGACCGCAGTCGGTCCTCAGCACCTTGAATCTTTCAAGTCGATAGAAAATGTAAGGCGCACGAAGTTTGAGCTTATCGATTCGCTCCCTGCCGATGGCTTTGCAGTTGTCAACAATGATTTCCCGATGATTGCTGGCCGGAAAGTGGAAAATGTCGAATGTGTCCGTTATGGAGTGAATCCATCTGATGGGCTTGACTACAAGGCTGTAGACATAGCTTATAGCTCCCAGGGAACAACTTTTGCCGTTGTCGGTAATGGTCAGCGTCTGGAATTGCGCACCTCTCTTGTCGGGGAGTGCAATGTTTCGAATCTTGTCGCTGCTGTAGTCGTGGCCATGCATCTCGGTGTGCCTGACGAAAAAATCCGCTACGCGGTTGAAAAGATAGAACAGGTTGAGCACCGGCTCAATATGAAGCGGACACCTGCCGGAATCAATATAATCGACGATGCCTATAATTCCAATCCGACTGGCTCGGCAATGGCGCTTGATGTCCTTGCTTCGATGACCGCCGGTAGCCGGTTTGTGATCACTCCGGGCATGGTCGAGCTTGGCGAAAAACAATATGAGCTTAACCGCACCTTCGGTGAAAAGATCGCACGGTGCGTGGATGTCGCAATTATTGTCGGAGACTATAACAGGAAAGCTATTCTGGAAGGAATTGACAGTGTCGGCAATGCCGGACTCGAGGTGCTCGTAGCCTCGACTTTCGCCGAAGCGCAGGCCATGATGGTAGCAAGGGCAAAGGCCGGCGATACAGTCCTTTATGAAAACGACCTTCCTGATACATTCAAATAACATAAAACAGAACAATAATATAAAATCAACTGAATTAGAAATGAAAACCAACATAGGAGTTTTTTTGGGCGGATGTTCGACCGAGCATGAGATCTCTGTCATTTCTGCCTCGCAGGCCATGAGCGCGATTGACCGTTCGGTCTATGACGTCACTCCGGTATATATTACCAAGCAGGGACGCTGGTACACCGGCGAAGCCCTTTTCGATGTCGCCAACTACCGCGATGTGCCGGCATTGCTCGAAAAATGCAAGGAGGTTTATATGGAGCCGGTGCGTGATGACTTTAATCTATATCTTCGCAAACGCAGACACTTTGGAAGCAACATAGTTACCCGACTTGATGTCGCAATTCCGGTGCTGCATGGCTCATATGGCGAAGACGGGACCTTCGAAGGCATTCTTGACGCCATCGGCATCCCATATGCCGGATGTGATGTGCTCGCTTCGGCCAATGGAATGGACAAGATCACAATGAAGATGATTCTTCAGGCATGCGATGTTCCTGTAGTCGACTATGTCTGGTTCACCGATAAACAATGGTTCAGCCAGCGTGACGCTCTAATTGGGAAAATCGAGTCTAAGCTTGGCTACCCTGTCATAGTCAAACCCTCAAACCTCGGTTCAAGCGTTGGAATAGGACGTGCGAAAGACCGCGAACAATTGATCTCGCGCATCAACGACGCAGAGCGCTACAGCACCCGTATCATTGTCGAGCATATGATAGAAAACCTCCATGAAGTCAACTGCTCGGTGCTTGGCGATTGTGATGAATATGAAACATCGGTTTGCGAAGAGCCGATCAAAAGTGGCGAAATCCTCTCATATGAAGACAAATATATGGGAGGAACAAAAGGCGCGAAAGGCATGCAGGCTTCGCAAAAACGCATTCCGGCCGACCTGCCCGCCGAGACGAGCGACCGGATACGCTTTCTTGCCGGAGAAACATTCCGTGTCCTGTCGTGCCATGGGGTCAGCCGAGTCGACGTGATTATGGATGCCGACAATGGCGAAATATATGTCAATGAAATCAATACAATACCAGGCTCGCTTTCATTCTACCTTTGGGAAGCCACCGGAATCTCCTTTGACAAACTGATGGATCGTCTGGTGAAACTTGCGCTCAAACGCAAACGTGAGCAGGGCAAAAAAACGATCAGCTACGATCAGAACATCTTTGCCCTCGGAGGCGGTCTCAAAGGAGGCAAGTTGAAATAATAGCCGTTTTGCCGGATAAAGACTCAGGAGGCTGTGTCAAAATAGGCGCAGCCTCTTTTTTCTAACCTGTTGAAAAACATAAAACAAAGCCCTGAC
>JAIDXA010000090.1 GCA_029058705.1 Paramuribaculum sp.
CTGAAAGCGCCAAAAAGACTCTTTCTGATGACCTGAAGAATTTCAAAAAGTGAATTTATTTCTTAATTCGTGGTAAAGGTAAACATACTCTTAAATTTGTTGACTATCTTTGCCAGAGCAATACGTTCAACCACTCGCTCAACGACACAGCAATGAAACACCTGCTCCATCTGCTGATCATTTTTTCAGCCATTATCACCGTCACTGCTGA
Source organism: Paramuribaculum sp. (assembly GCA_029058705.1). Classification (GTDB taxonomy): domain Bacteria; phylum Bacteroidota; class Bacteroidia; order Bacteroidales; family Muribaculaceae; genus Paramuribaculum. The sequence goes on from JAIDXA010000090.1 coordinate 212, forward strand.
AGCAGACGCACAGAGCCGCAAAGGCGTCTCAATTCTCGGAGACTCATACTCGACATTCAAAGGATTCATGTCGGACGACAGGAATCGGGTCTGGTATTCGACAGTGGCAAATCCCGAACGGACTGACGTGGACAAAGTCAGCCAGACATGGTGGCACAAACTGATTGTCGACAACGGCTACCGCCTCGAGAAAAACAACTCCTACTCCGGTGCAACCATCTGCAACACAGGCTACAGTAATAACGACTACTCAGACCGTTCTTTTGTCAGCCGCCTCAAGGATCTTGGCTCTCCCGACATTATCTACATTTTCGGCGGAACAAACGACGATTGGGCAAAATCGCCGATGGGCGAATTCAAATACGAGGGCTGGACCGACTCTGACCTCTATAGCGTCAGACCGGCAATAACCTATATGCTTTCGTCGATCCGCGACTACTACCCCGGCACCGAAATCACGGTCATTGTCAATTCCGACATGCGGGAAGATGTGGCCGAAGCCCTGCAGACTGCCGCCCGGCATTATGGAGCGGGGCTCGTCGTGCTCCACGACATCGACAAACGCTCCGGCCATCCGACAGTCAAAGGTATGGCCCAGATAGCCGAACAGATAGCCGCATATGAACGGACAAACGCGCGCCGATAGCGCTGCCCTGTCGCCCTTTCAATCCACACTAAAGCGACTTTTTCCAGGCACGACGACGGCGGTGTTGGCGATAGTTGAAATATTGCCACTGAAGCTGCACGCTTTCGTTGCCCTCAAGTTCAATATTGCTCTCGGCGAACCTGAACCCATGTTTGTTGTAGACGGGAATAAGATCGGCGAAAAGAAGCGCGTTGACACCACGGCGCTGATACTCTTTCTTGACCGCGATCAGCAGGAGGTCTATAACATCATTACGCCCATTTATCGCACGGAGTATGTGATACCACCCGAAAGGAAACAGTTTTCCTTTTGACTTCCGGAGAGCCTTCGAAAGCGAGGGCATCGATATACCCACAGCCACAAGCTCGTCATTGGCATCAACAACAACGCTGACACAGTCAAGTCGAAGGAAGCCGAGATACTGGGCGATGTAGTGGTCGATCTGACGCTCCGAAAGCGGACAATAGCCATAGAGCTGGTCATAAGCTTCATTGATAAGCTTGAACAGCGCTTTTCCGTAGGCATCCTTGAGCTTTTTGCGCGAAGTGAACTTGACTGTCCTAAGCCCGAATTTCTTCCTGACAATGTCGGCGATCCGCTGGAATTTCTCAGGAATCTCCGCCGGGACCTCAACACGAAACTCGATCCAGTCAACATCCTTTTCATAGCCCAGCCGTTCCATATGAACCGGATAGTATGGATAGTTATAGATCGTAGCCATCGTGCCCATCTCTTCGAAACCCTCTATCAGCATCCCCTCGTGATCCATATCGGTAAATCCCATCGGACCGACCATCTCGGCCATGCCTTCCTTGCGGGCCCACTGTTCGGCCGCGTTGAAGAGAGCGTCAACAACCTCCTTGTCGTCGACAAAATCAACAAATCCGAAACGGGCCTGCTTCCGGCCGGAACGCTCATTGGCCACATCGTTGACTATCGCGAGGATTCTTCCGGCCGGCTTGCCGTCGCGATAAGCCATAAAGGCCTGCGACCGGCAGAACTCATAGGCGGGATTTTTATTGGGATCCAACGTATGCATATCATCCATCCTCATAGAGGGTACATGATACGGCGACCCGGCATAGAGATCGTTTCCAAATTTTACAAACGGACGCAACTGGCCCGGAACCGGAGAGAGGGCTTTTATTTCAACTGACATGATGTTTTGAAATCTTGTGGAGTCTGAATGTGACAACCCGCGACAGCCGTGTTTTCTGCGACCTCCTTGGCTTTGGGCGCTCCGGAGGAATTGAACCAAAGCAGAATCCCGATCATCGCGAGCAGGAAAACAATGATTGCGATATAAAATTTATTATCTGAACGTTGGGCAAGTGCCATACGCAACTGATGGATCGAGCGGTAGCGCGCCTTCGGATCTGGGTTGCAGCATTTCTCGGCAATGCGCTTGAGCTGCACCGGAGCCTCCGGAACTGCATTGACAGCCTCCATGAGGATGCGGCCGAACGCGAGGATGTCGTCAGTCGCTTCGGCAGGAGTCAGCTGATCACGCTGGTCGAATCCGACGTCGATCAGCTTGAGATTTCCGATGTTCTCCGTGAATATGACCGTTTCCGGACGGAGCGGAAAGTGGACCAGATGGTTGGTCTGTATATACTCCATCGCATCGACCATCTGGGTGCACAGACGTTTGACATGATCCATCGTGACCTCCTTCCGGTCAATGAGCTTTCTGAGCGAGAGTCCATAGACATCGTCTGTTATTATCGACAGTCCGACACCCGGAACATCCTCGAAATCATTGATCATGACAATTCCGGGGTGTGCGAGATTGTAGCGCACATCAAATTCCTTCTCGATCATCGCCTGAAAACGCGGATCGTCCTTATACTGCGGTTTCAGCGTCTTCAACATGACCCATTTGCCATGCTTCTTTCCGGTATAGACGTCATAGTAGGCCTCATCCCACTCCGGAAGCAGTTCGAGCTCGGTCCATTTTTCCGATATATCCTTGGCTGCCATAACGCGTCAATAAGCTTGGAAGGTCAATCTGTCGCCCGTAAACAGGTCATCGAGTTCAAGAACCGCCGGACGCCCTCCGTAGAGACGCATCTGATATTCCCACGGCTGAGTGGCCCCCTGGGCGTAGACATACAGATATTCGGCCCCGCCGCCGCTATACACCACCTCCCATGTGATCGGAACGGTGTACCACTGGCCCCGGTCATTGTAACGTCCATAGGTTCCGTTTCCAAAATCATAAAACTGAAATTCGCAGACATCCAGCTCGACGACAGGCACGCCGTTGACGGCCACAAGCTCCCAGCCATAGTAGGTCAGAAGATTATCACTATAATATTGGTCGCGGTCATCGCACGACACGAGACTGAACGTCAGCATAATCAGTGCGGCAACAAGCGCATAGCTTTTCAATTTCAACTGTTTCATGTTCGGAGTTTGATTAGTCCTGAATTCTCGCAAATTTACGCATATTTTTTCACAAAAAAGAAAATTCATTCCCTCATAAAACAAAATTCGTGGCAAAAAGCGTAAAAATCCCCTTTTTTGACGTAATTTTGTGTTTTCTTGTCGCTCTCCGTATTTCTGTCATTCCAACAATAACTGTCAATGAATCCAACCAGATTTATACGCCCTTTTTTTCTTAAGAGACTGAGCGCCATCAGACAATTTTCCGACCGGACCGAGGAAATCCAGCGCGCGCAGCTCCGACAGATGATAACAGCCGGTCGTCTGACCCTGTGGGGACGCGACCACGGATTCAGTAAAATCGACAGCTACGAACAGTTTGCCGCAACAGTTCCGCTGAACCACTACGACCATTTCCGGCCCTACGTCATGAGAATGATCCGTGGCGAAAAAAACGTTCTGTGGCCCGGCAAAGTCCGACGATTCGCCCAGTCGTCCGGAACGTCAGACGGCAAAAGCAAATACATCCCCGTGACCGACGACTCCCTGCGCCTGAACCATTATCACGGCAGCCGCGACGTTGTCACCCACTATCTGAACCTGAATCCAGACAGCCGCATATTTTCCGGAAAGGCTTTCATTCTCGGGGGAAGTTTCGCCAACGAACTGTCGACCGAAGCCCATAGCCGCGCAAGGGTCGGCGATCTGTCAGCCAATCTCATCGAAGCGATAAACCCGATCGCCAACATCGCACGCATCCCCTCAAAACGGATTGCCCTGATGGAAGACTGGACTGAGAAACTTCCGGCACTTGTCGAGGCTTCGATCGACCGCGACGTCACAAACATATCAGGTGTTCCCTCATGGTTTCTCAAAGTCCTTCAGGAAATCATGGCCCGCAAAAGAGTCTCGGAACTTCATGAAGTCTGGCCGAATCTGGAGGTTTTCTTTCATGGCGGAATTTCGTTCGACCCCTACCGGGAACTCTACAATTCTATAATCGATCCGAAGCGGATGCATTATCTCGAAACCTACAACGCCTCAGAGGGATTCTTTGCCGTCAGCGATTCATTTGAGTCAAAATCAATGCTTCTGATAATCGACGGAGGTGTCTTTTTCGAATTCAAGCCGCTCGGCTCGGAACAGCTTCTTCCGGCATGGGAGGTCGAATCGGGTAAAATCTACGAACTTATAATCACCGCTTCCAACGGACTATGGCGCTTCCCATTGGGCGATACAGTCAGAATCGAATCGGTCAATCCGATCCGCATCTCGATAGCCGGCCGCACCAAAAGCTTCATCAATGCTTTCGGAGAAGAGGTGATGGTCCACAACACCGACGCTGCCCTGACAAAAGCTTGCGCCAAACTTGGATGCAAAGTGATGAACTATACCGCCGCCCCGGTCTTCACCACCTGCCGGACCCGTGGCCGCCACCAGTGGCTGATCGAATTCGCCATACCGCCGTCCGACCTGAACCGGTTCGAAGCGACCCTCGACCATGAGCTGTGTATGGAAAACAGCGATTACCAGGCAAAACGAGCCGGCAATATTTTTCTTGACCCACTGACTGTCACCGTAGCTTCCGACGGCCTGTTCGACCGTTGGCTCGCCTCGACCGGCAAACTTGGCGGACAGAGGAAGATTCCCCGTCTCGCCAATGACCGCCACCTGATCGACGCGATGCTCGGATTCAACAATCCCTGAACATTTCTTGTTATCTTATCTGTCTGCCTGATCATCTGATCCCTGGTCATCCGGACTCATAATATTTCTTCACATCAACATCCCAGCCAACAATGAAACGATCAATCCTCACTTTTCTGCTTGCAGCCATATGCGCATCAGCATCGTTTGCCGCCACAACACGGTTCATCCCCGACCGCAGTAAAATCTCCGCAACAGTCCGCGACCAAAGCGCCTACAAAGCCCTGACCGACCGGTTTGCATCCGGCCAGAAACTGAGCGCACCGGAAATAGCCACCGTCTACTACGGAACAGCCCTGCAACCCGCATTCAATCCGAACCAAAGCTATCCCGACATAGCGCGCACTTATGCCGCAGGCGACTATGCCACCGCCCTGTCGCTAATATGGTCGGCTCTCGCAAAGGATCCGGCCAACCTCTACCTTCTTTTCACCGGCTATGGATCGGCCGCAAGCCTGGGCAACCAGGAGGCGGCATCTCTGCTGCAAAACCGCCTGCTACAGGTTTGCGACCTGATTTTCAGCACAGGCACAGGTGTGAGTCAGGACAGCCCCTATCTTGTTGTCCGGCCCTCCGACATCGACGAATTTCTGATCAAATACATTCAGCCCAAAAAAATCAACGGGCGCGCCAAGATAGGCAATCTCGATGCCTGCCGCGTTGATATCGAGGGCATCGACAACGATGTCATCATGTATTTCTCCGCATTCAATTAAAGGCGCCATATGCGACAGCGCCAACTGCTCCACCTCATCTGCCTCGGCGTCTCAACCGTTTCTGCCACAGCGGCAGATCCGCGCCCGGACATCATCCTTTTCCTCGTCGACGACATGGGATGGCAGGACACCTCTGTTTCTTTCGCCGACTCGAAAACCGGATACAACAACGCCTACCATACACCGAACATGGAGCGTCTGGCGGCAAAAGGCGTAAAATTCACACAGGCTTATGCCTGCGCAATCAGCTCACCTTCACGATGCAGCCTCCTGACAGGTGCCAACAACGCCCGCCATCGCGTGACCAACTGGACTCTCCGACGTGATCAGTCGACCGACCTCCATCGCGAGGGCATAATTCTGCCGCAATGGAACATCAACGGCATATCTCCCGTTGCCGGCACCCCCATGACATATGTCGGCGACTCTTTCGTCGAACGGCTACGCCGCGCCGGCTATCACACAATTCATGTGGGCAAAGCCCATTTCGGAGCAATGGGAACACCCGGCGAATATCCCCAGGCATGGGGATTCGAGACAAACATAGCCGGACATGCCGCCGGAGGTCTCGCCACATATCTGAGCGAACTGAACTATGGCCACGATTCCGACGGCCATCCGGTTTCCCCCATGGCTGTTCCGGGACTCGAAAAATATTGGGGCAGCGGAACATTCGTTACTGAAGCGCTGACCCGCGAAGCCCTGCATACACTCGATTCCGTCGGGACATCGGGACATCCATACTTTCTCTACATGTCCCATTACGCAGTCCACATCCCGATTGACAGAGACCCCCGGTATTACGACAAATACATTGCCCGTGGCCTGACCCCGAAAGAAGCCGCCTACGCTTCACTCATCGAAGGAATGGACAAAAGCCTCGGCGATATAATGGACTGGGTCGAAAGCAACGGCCGTCCGGACAACACTGTCATCATTTTCATGAGCGACAACGGCGGCCTCGCCACTCAGCCTGAATGGCGCGACGGCGAACCCTACACTCAGAACTCTCCGCTCCGCTGCGGAAAGGGATCGCTCCTCGAAGGTGGAATACGCGAACCTATGATCGTCTGCTGGCCCGGGGTCGCTGATCCCGGAACGTCAACCGACGGAATTGTCATGATCGAGGATTTCTTCCCCTCGATTCTTGAGATGGCCGGCGTTGCATGGACTGAAGACCCAGCGCGCCCCGTCGACGGAATCAGTTTCGTACCCCTTCTGCGGACCGGACTCCAAGCGCCTTCCGAGCGCGACCTGATCTGGAATTTCCCGAATGTCTGGGGCAACGACGGACCCGGCATAAACCTCGCCACGGCCATCCGCCGCGGTCCGTGGAAAATGATCTATCATTACGACACCGGGGAAAAAGAACTCTACAATATCCCTGACGACATTTCCGAACTCAATGATCTGTCCGCTCAAAAACCTGAGATAGTGAAAGATCTGTCTGAAAGACTCGGACGTCAGCTGCGGGCTGTCAGCGCCGACAGACCTTCGTTTGAGTCCACCGGCAATCCATGCCCGTGGCCCGACGAAACAGACTGACACCCTGCCCCACGGACGCGGACAGCCACACTGCAGAAAGGTCAGTCCGACAAAAGATCTGTTTATTTTTACGTTTTTTCTATCTACTATCGTGTTTTTTAGCTAATTTTGCATTCAAAAACCACATAAACCAATGGACTTATTCGACAAAATATCAGCCGACATCAAAACGGCAATGCTTGCCCGCGACAAAGTGCGTCTTGAAACTCTTCGCGGAATAAAGAAAGAATTCATCGAAGCTAAAACCGCTAAAGGAAGCGACGGTAACCTCGCTGACGACCAGGCGACCAAGATTCTGGCCAAGATGGCGAAACAACGCCGCGAGACCGCCGAAAT
>JAIDXA010000091.1 GCA_029058705.1 Paramuribaculum sp.
ATTCGGAACCTCCCGTCTGTCAATTTCCGATGCGGAACTATCGGCCCGCGTCGCCGCTATGGTCGATATGCGTCCCAATGCTATTGAAAAACGTCTGAAACTCCGCAACCCGATTTATCGTGAAACCGCTTCCTACGGACACATGGGCCGTGAGCCGCAGGTTGTAACCAAGACCTTCCGTTCAAGATATGAAGGCGAACGTTCCGTTGAAGTAGAACTTTTCACTTGGGAAAAGCTTGATCTCGTTGAGAAATTCAAGCAGGAATTCGGCCTTTGAATCCGGCCGGCGCACTCGGACGGAAGCTTCCGCCCGATTCCGCCCGAATGCGTAAGTGGCTGCACAGAGGGCGCGTAAAACCCCGGTTTAATTTTTTGAATAAACCGAAAAAATATCGTATCTTTGTGCGCTACAAGTGCGCGACATCGCCTCCCGGCTATGCCTGGAGGCCGTGATTCATAATTCAAATAAGTGAAAATAAACATTCTACATACTTAAAATTTAATGGCAACCTTAGAAAAAATCAGAAGCAAATCAGGATTTCTGCTCGTCATCATCGGAGCGGCTCTTCTGGCTTTTGTAATCGGAGACTTCTTCAATTCGGGCCGTTCGATTTTCGGAACAGGTTCGACCATCGCCAAAGTCGATGGCAAATCAATTGACTACACAGACTATCAGAAAATGCTCGAGCAGGCCAGCCAGCAGGCTCAGTCAAGCGGCCAGAAAGTCGATCAGGCTGTCCTGCAGCAGCAGGTACTCAACCAGATTGTGGCTCAGACGCTTCTTGACGAAGAGATTGAGGCTCTCGGTCTTCTCGTGACCGACCAGGAGCTGACCGATGCGATGATCGGCGCGCATTCCCAGGGATTCAACTCGATGATCATGCAGATGAGCGGCGGCCAGATGAATGCGCAGCAGTTCCATGACATGATTTCAAATCCACAGAAATATAACCTCGACGCACAGCAGGCTGCCCAATACCGCAACCTCTGGCTTCAGCAGGAAAAATCAATGGAGCAGCAGCTCATACAGAGCAAATTCGGAAACCTTTTCGCCGGAACTCTTGTCGCAAACAAACTCGACGCCAAAGCGCTCTATGACGAATCGGCCAACACTCAGAAAATGGTCTATGCCCTCAAGCCATACTCGTCAATTCCCGACAACGATCCCAAGGTCGCTGTTTCAGATGCCGAAATTCAGGAAGAATGGGCGAAACATAAGAAACAATATGAAATCGACGAAGAGGTTCGGGATGTTAACTACATCACTGTCTCTATCCAGCCGTCGGCTTCTGACGTGACTGCTGCGGAAAACCGTGTCACTGAACTCGTGGCCGCCCTCAATCGGAATGCCGGAACTGAGGGAATGAACGGTTTCGATGAATTTGTGAGCAACCGCGCGTCGCTTCCTGCCAACAAAATCACAGATCAGAAACTGCGTCAGTTCGTTGACTCTGCTTCGGTAGGCTCGGCACGCATCATCAACCGGACAGGAAATAATTTCAGCATCGCGAAATTGCTTTCCCGCGACTCGAAACTCGACTCTGTCAATGTTGACTTCGTACAGGCTTCAGGCGACCGCGCCCAGATCGATTCGATTCTGACAGCGCTCAACAGCGGTGTGTCGCTCGCTGATCTTAAACAGAAATTCGCCGACAATGTCGGTGAAGGCCAGGACAGCGTCTGGATTTCATTGATCGATCCCCAGTTCGCTCCGATCAAGGACGTGCTTGCAACAACCTCGCTCGGCTCATACGTTCAACCCGATACGGCTTATGCATACCAGCAGGGACAGGGAACGACGCTGATCCGCGTCAACAACCGCCGCGCGGCTGTCCCAGTTGTTGATATTGCAGCGATATCATATACTATTGATCCGTCGAACCGCACAATCAATGACCTGAACGCAAAACTTCAGGAATACATCAACAGCAACGCCAATGCCGCCGACTTTGCCGCCAATGCTGTCAAGGCCGGTTTCCAGGTATTCCCCGCACAGGTGTCTGTCTCGACTCCCCAGATCGCTGGAATCCCCGATTCGCGTTCAGCCGTCAGATGGGCTCTCAAAGCGAAAAAAGGTGAGGTCTCTCCGATCTTCGGCGATGAAAACAGCGGCGTGCTTGTTGCAGTGGCCCTCAACGACATCTACGACGATTATATCCCGGCTACAGATGCCCGCATCAAGAAGCTCCTGACAACAAAGATCATGAACGACAAAAAAGCCGCCGCTCTCATCGAGCAGTATAAAGGAAAAGCCAAAGACATTGCAGGCTATGCCGGAGCAATGGGCGTGAAAGCCGACACAGCGATGATCAACTTCGCACAGTTCGGCATGGCTTATCCCGAATTTGCAGGCGCCAAAGTTGTAGGCAAACTCTCCGGGGCCAAGAAAGGCCAGCTTGTAGGTCCCGAACAGGCCGAAGGCGGCGTCGTTGTAATGCAGGTTGCCGACGTTGAAACCAACGGGCGTCCATATTCGTTCGAGGAAAGCGCGTTGAACTTCTCGCGAACACGCGGCGCCGATGCTCTCGGACAGATGCTTCCCGCTATCCTTATGGGCAACAAAAAGGTCAAGAACAATCTTCTCGAGTTTATGCGCGATTGATTGTCATAAGAAATGATGGAATTCGCTCCCCGGCCCGAACAGAGCCGGGGAGCGCTGTTTCTGATATGACCGGGCTGGGCGGACTGCGCCGGTATGTGGCTTCGGTTCAGTTTTGTCTGCAGATCTCTAAGACCCCATTCCTCAATATTAGTTAACGCTGGGGTCGCATATCTCTGAGTGGTTTTTGTCTTGTGATGAAGGAGCGTAGCCTTTGCTACG
>JAIDXA010000092.1 GCA_029058705.1 Paramuribaculum sp.
TGGCTGTTGGCAGCTCCTCCCGCGGGCGTCTTGATCGTTGTGTTTCTGCGCAGGTTTTTTCTCCACGGCGACATTTCCCACGGCGTGCGCGTCATCAGCAAAAAAATCAAGAACCACGATCCGTACATTCCCCCGCAGGTGACCTACAGTCCGATCATAGCCACCGTGCTGACCCTCGGTTTCGGCGGTTCTGCCGGAGCGGAAGGGCCGATCGCATTCAGCGGCGGCGCACTCGGAAGCAATACAGCCCGCGCCTTCGGCCTCAACAGGCAAACTGTCATGTTGATGATGGGGTGTGGCGCAGGCGCAGGCATTGCGGCTATATTCAAAGCTCCGATCGGCGGCGCACTCTTCACACTCGAAGTTCTCAGGATGGGACTCGGTGCGTTTGGAGTTATGGTTCTTTTTGTGTCGACACTCATAGCAGGCCTTACAGCAACCGCACTTGAAGGGTTCTCCCTTGAAATGGTCATGAGACAGGTAACAGCCTACGATCCACATATCCTTCCCTGGGTGATTGCCCTGGGATTATTCTGCGGAGTCTATTCGCTTTTCTACAGCTATATAATGAAACTGATCGAAAATCTGCTCGACAAGATGACCAACCGATGGATAAAAGGTGGATTATCGGGACTTCTCGTAGGTGTCGCACTCGTCGTGTTTCCATCGCTTTATGGTGAAGGCTACCCGGTAATGGGCGCAATCCTCAACGGCAACTTCAGCAGAATCATAGCAGGAACGCCATTCGCCTCCGGGCCGACGACCGCACAGACCCTGTTGCTGACAGCTGCCGGGATTTTGGCCGTAAAAGGATTCGTAACCTCGCTGAGCTACAACGGCGGCGGTGTTACAGGTGAATTCGCCCCGACTCTTTTCGCGGGATGCTTTGCCGGACTCGTATTCGGTGAAATCTGCAACCTTGCGTCCGGAAGCCATCTTCCGGTTCAACAAATGGCATTCTTCGCAATGGCAGGTGTCATGGCAGGTGCCATACGGGCTCCAATGATGGCAATATTCATTGTGGTTGAAATGTCGTCGGCCTACACATTGATTCTTCCAGTCGCCATAACGGCCGGTATATCTTTCGGCATCGTCAGACTCTTCACTGCCGACAGTTTTTTCGCCCGCCGCATGGACCGCAACAACGGACTTGCAAGCCGGTTTAAGAAAGCCATCAGGGATCGTGGCGGAAAGTTGTTGTAGAGTCGGCCGGAATGTGGTAACTTTGTCCTCTAAATAAACACTCCAAGCATTCTTGCCTGTCATGAAACCGATCCGCATCACTTCAATCGACGACAAACGCGTCGAAATGTTCGCCTCGCTGACTGAAGCGCAGCTTCGCTCGCGTCTTGACCCCGCCAAATCGTTATTCATAGCGGAAAGTCCGAAGGTCATACGTGTGGCACTCGACAAAGGCTATGAACCGGTTGCGCTTCTATGTGAGGAGCGCCACATATCCGGCGACGCCGCCGACATAATTGCCCGTTGCCCGGCAACGCCGGTTTTTACGGGCGAACGAAATGTTCTGGGCGCATTGACCGGATATGCTCTGACACGAGGAGTGCTATGCGCCATGCGCCGCCCGGCTGAACAGCCGCTTGAAAAGATTGTCAGCGGCGCTCGACGCATCGCAGTGATCGACGCTGTAACCGACACGACCAACATAGGCGCCATTTTCCGTTCAGCCGCAGCACTTGGAATCGATGCCGTAGTTCTGACCCGACGTTCGTGCGATCCATTGAACAGACGTTCAGTAAGAGTTTCCATGGGCTCGGTGTTTCTGATTCCATGGGGGTGGATCGACGGACCGGTCTCATCGCTCAAAGAGCTTGGATTCCGCACCGCCGCAATGGCCTTGCGGAGCGATTCGGTGAACATCGACAATCCTGCGCTGATGCGTGAGCCGCGTCTTGCGGTAATCCTCGGCACGGAAGGCGACGGACTGGACAATGACGTAATCGAAGAAGCCGACTACACAGTCTGTATTCCGATGGCCCACGGTGTCGACTCACTCAATGTGGCTGCCGCCTCAGCAGTCGCGTTCTGGCAACTGACACAACACTGATCCGGTCACCTGCGGACTTTGGCCGCAAGCATACGGTGGCCGATGCGGCAGTAAAGGCATTTGTGCTGCTCGCAATATTGCCGGCGCATCTGGATAACCGACTGCGAGGTAAATGCATTGTTGATCTTGATTCCGGCTCTTTCGAAAAGCCTGACGACATTGTTGGCTTCCGGAGGAAGCGACTGAAGCAGATCTACAGCACGGTCGGTCAGCCGGGAATCATCGTGCGACAACCCATAGGCCATCTGTAATGGAGCCACTGCGTTTATGGCAAGTCCGGCAACCGACGAACGGCTCAAAACTCCGATGCGGCCGGCCACAGATGCGCCGAAATTATAATGCGTTGCCCAGTATTCCGAGAGTTCAGGCGAGAACAGCTCAACCGCCTCGTCAAGAGTTGTCACTTCAAGAATTCTGGAAAGCATGCGGAAACCGCCCGACAGCATAGCTGCGAGCGTAGCGATTCTTCTATGGGGGAAATTGCCTGGCCGCATCCGCGACATTTTCCAAATCATGCCATCGGGCCGACGCAACCCAAATTTGTGGGCAAGGAATTCATATTCCCGTTTCAAACGGACAACATAATCACCAAACGTGTCGGGAGCGTCAAGAAGGCCGCTCTGTCCGAAAAGCAGAGCTTCGACAGCCAACGGCATGTCGCTATGTTTCCCGACAAACATCAATGGCAGTGAAAGAGCCAGACGTTCGAAAGGCTCTCCGTTCAGGCCGAAACCCAATGCCCGCGCGACAGTCACATATGCCGCCGATTCCCAATCGCCACGAAAACGGTCGAGAATCCCGTTAATACGGTCGACCTTGTCATAGATACGTTCATAGGCAAGCGAATCGAGCCATGCCCCGAGATGCAGCCCGGGCATAGCGGCAATATCGGCCGCACATGGCACATCGATGTCCGAACGGCCTACCAAATCACGATAATAGTTGTGAAACTGAGGCTCGCACGGCATTCTCATCTGAGGAATCGGCTCCCCGTTTGAACGTCTGATAATAGTGTCATCCCGATCAACCACATGAAGAATAACCGAATCGTAGGCCGGATCCCCATCGTGGCCATGACGATGCCAGTCGCTTGCTTTCACATGGATCTCCACATCGCCCACCCACATGTGCCCACCGATAGATATCTTCGCATTAAAAAAGTCCGGTCCTGAATCAGTGTTAAGGCGTCCGGGATCAATTATGCCCACTCTCTGGCCGTCGACGGTGGTCAGGTCATGCTGAATCCACAGTCGATGCTGCCACACATATTGCATCAGACGCTCCATTGTTCCGTTTCGTTGAAGATTTGCCTCTAATCCGGCCTCACACTGCAAACTTAACAAAAAACCATTGAATTTAAAATATTTCCAAAGAAAAAGTAACGATAGATCATTGTGATGATTGCGTATATTCATTTTTGTGCGTAACTTTGTGACAATTAATCACAGAAACATCTTGCTTACCATGACACCACCCTTCACAGCCGGAGTTCAGTTGAAATCCGAGCGAATTCAGCTAGTCGACGCTCTGCGCGGACTGGCTCTGCTTGCGATCGTCCTGCTGCACAACCTCGAACACTACAATCTTTTCGGAGCCCCGACGTCAGCACCCGAGTGGCTTCAGGCTCTCGACCGAAATGTCACAGATTTCATCTATTTCATCTTTGCCGGGAAGGCATATGCCACATTCTCCCTTCTGTTCGGCCTAAGTTTCTACATCCAGATGCGAAACGCCCGCAAACGTGGATGCGATTTCCGCGCACGCTTCGCCTGGCGAATGCTTATTCTTGCCGGCTTTTCCCAGTTTCATGCTCTCTTCTATAATGGTGACATCCTGTTGCTCTACAGCGTCTGCGGACTGATTCTCATCCCGGCGTCATCATGGAGCAACCGCACTGTACTGACGGTGGCTGCCATCCTTATGCTCCAGCCCTATGCATGGGCAAAGATCATCTATTCATTCATAGACCCAAACTACGTCGACACCAACAGCCTTTTTGCCGTTTACAGCGAATCGGCCTACCAGACCGGCTCCACAGGCACATTCCTCCAGACGCTGGCCAACAACATATGGAACGGACAACTCTACAGCAACTTCTGGCAGGTAGAAGCCGGCCGCATCTTCCAGACGCCCGCCCTGTTTCTGCTCGGAATGTGGGTCGGACGTAAGAATTTTTTCGAACGCAACGAAACCAACCTTAAATTCTGGCGCAAAGCCGCCTTTTGGTCTGCCGTGGCGCTGATTCCGCTATTCATGCTTAAAACGTACATCCCGCCGCTTGTCGACAACATAACGTTTCATGCATATTACGGAATAGCACTTCCGATGGTTTTCAACTTTTTCTTCATGGTCACGCTGGTAAGTGTGTTCACTCTGCTTTGGTTTTCACGTGACAACAAAGGCTACCGCTGGCAGCGAACTCTTGTGGCCTATGGCAGAATGTCGCTCACAAACTATATCTTTCAGTCGATCATCGGAGTGACCGTTTATTATCACTATGGTTTGGATCTCTTCGACAAGGTAGGAGCGTCGGTTTCGGTTTTGATTGCATTCGGAATATTCTCCTTGCAGTTGATGTTCTCGAAATGGTGGTTAAAGAGCCATCAGCAAGGGCCTCTCGAATATATCTGGAAACGTCTGACCTGGATCTCCTTCCCCGGCGAGAAGACACAGTGCAAACCAATCTGACAGCCGATTGTTCCATTATCAGACAAACATAAGCAACAACCAGATATGGAAAACTTCAGTCAGATTGAAACCCATCCATGGAAACCGTTTGCCCCCGGGAATTCAAAGGTTCTGATCATGGGGACATTTCCGCCTCAACCCAAACGTTGGAGCATGGACTTGCCTCTAATCCGGCCTCACACTGCAAACTTAACAAAAAACCATTGAATTTAAAATATTTCCAAAGAAAAAGTAAC
>JAIDXA010000093.1 GCA_029058705.1 Paramuribaculum sp.
GCCTGAAAAATATCCAATCCTCAGCCCGGCAAAAAGAGAGGCTGCGCCGTAAACCTTAATTACGACACAGCCTCTTTATTATTGTTGGTTCAGTGGATTATTTCACTTCCTCGAAGTCAACGTCTGTCACTCCGTCGCCGTTGCCAGGGTTGGGAGCGCCACCGGCCTGGGAATCAGTCTGTGCACCAGCCTGCTGTGCCTGAGCCTGCGCATTGAGAATATCCTGCTGGGCTGCGCCGAAGGCTGTTTCAATTGCCTTGATGGCCGAGTCGATCGCATCGATATTCTGCGATTTGTGGGCTTCCTTAAGCTGGTTGAGAGCTGTTTCAATAGGAGCTTTCTTGTCGGCCGGAATCTTGTCGCCAAGTTCGTTGAGCTGTTTTTCGGTCTGGAAAATGATTGCATCGGCATGGTTTAGTTTGTCAATGCGTTCCTTTTCTTTGGCGTCGGCTGCGGCGTTGGCTGCGGCTTCGTCTTTCATACGTTTGATTTCCGCGTCAGTCAGACCGCTTGATGCTTCGATTCGTATGCTCTGCTCCTTACCGGTCGCTTTATCTTTTGCAGATACGTTAAGGATACCGTTGGCGTCGATCTCGAAAGTGACTTCAATCTGCGGAATTCCACGGGGGGCGGGAGCGATTCCATCAAGATGGAATTTGCCGAGAGTCTTGTCGTCTTTCGCCATCGGACGTTCACCCTGAAGAACGTGGATCTCGACAGAAGGCTGGTTGTCGGCTGCTGTAGAGAATGTCTCACTCTTGCGGGTAGGAATAGTCGTGTTTGCTTCGATCAGTTTGGTCATCACACCACCGAGGGTTTCGATACCTACCGACAGGGGCACTACGTCGAGGAGAAGCACATCTTTCACGTCGCCTGAAAGAACACCACCCTGAATTGCAGCTCCGACTGCCACCACTTCATCGGGATTGACACCTTTTGACGGAGCTTTACCGAAGAATTTTTCGACAATCTGCTGAATTGCGGGAATACGGGTCGAACCTCCGACGAGGATAACCTCATCAATATCCCTTGCTGTCAGACCTGCATCCTTGAGTGCCTGTTCGCAAGGCTTTATGGTTGCCTGAATGAGTCTGTCGGCAAGCTGTTCGAATTTTGCGCGGGTAAGGGTCTTCACCAAGTGTTTGGGAATACCGTTCACAGGCATGATGTAAGGAAGGTTGATTTCGGTCGACGTCGTACTCGAAAGTTCGATCTTGGCTTTTTCGGCTGCTTCTTTCAGACGCTGGAGAGCCATCGGGTCCTGACGCAGGTCGATGCCTTCATCCTTAAGGAATTCTTCTGCAAGCCAGTCAATGATGACATGGTCAAAGTC
>JAIDXA010000094.1 GCA_029058705.1 Paramuribaculum sp.
GCCTTCAGCCCAAGACCTGGACTCTACAAAACCTCAAGACCGGAACTTCCCTGACAAAAGACCGCGAGATCGAAGCTGAGATCATTCGGGCGACCGGACTTGATTTCAAACAGTTTTGCCGTACGGTAATGCTCGCGCAAGGTGATTTCACACGCTTTCTCAACAGTCCCGACAACGAAAAGGCGGAGATTCTCGAAAAAATCACCGGCGCCGAGATCTATCGCCACATTTCGGCCCGTATTTTCCAGACGACATCGGAGAAAAAGGCTGAACTTGACGAAATGGCCCGAAGAAGCGGTGATGCGGCAATAATGAGCGATGAAGAGGTCGCCATGCGTCATTCAGCATTGGAGGAGATGAGGGGAAAACTGGAGACCGTTGAAAAGAGGTGTGCGGAAACGGAGGATGCGATCAACCGCCTCAACACATTTGAAGCCATGCGCAATGCCCTCGAGACGGCGCTTAAGGAAGCCGCCAGAGCAAAAGAACGGACAACTTCAGAGGAAACGTCCAGAATGGCTGAGACTGTCGAGCTCTGGAATCTTTCGGCAGAGGCAAGATCCCTCATGTCGAAGCTCTCGGCTGTCACCGGCAACCGGAAACGTCAGGAAGAACGTCTTGAAGCTCTTGGATCCGAATGGCTCGGACTTTCCGTTTGCCGTGAATCGCTTAAGCGCGATTCAATTGCAGCCAGAATGGAACTTGAAAGAATCGAGCTGATCCGGACGAAAGAAGCCCCAAGAGAGAAAGCCTATGAAAACGCTGAACTGACAGCCACGCTGTTAAGGAACGCCGATGCCGCACGCAAAAGGATAGCCACAGCCGAAAACAACATAAAGAAACAACGTCTGCGGCTTGAGCAGGAATTGATTCCGCGGGCGTCATCCCTCAACGAGCAGAAAAACCGGATCGCGCTGGCGGCGGAAGCGGCAGCCAACGGGCTCGATTCGCTCAGGAATATTCTGGAAAACAGTGGACTGAAAGAGAAGCGTCGCGAAAAAGAGGCTACCGAACGACGGCTTGCCGACGCACGGCTCGCAGCAGAACGATTTGAGGCTCTGCGTGTCTATGAAGCGATGCGGCAGGAAGAGGACCTGCGCATTTCCCACAATGCCGAAACCCTCGGAGAGCTCAAGATCAGGATAGCGGGGCTGGAAAAAGCCGGCGCGGAATGTGCCCGTATAAAAGAGGAAAAAGAGTCAGAACTGGCACGGCAACGGGACACGGTCGATAAATTCGCGAGAGAAATGCGTCGCCGTCTGCATCCGGGCGACCGATGTCCGGTCTGCGGTCAGACAATCGAAAGCGCATTGCCAAGCGACAGTGAGCTGACGGCACTGTGTGCCATAGCGGAGGCGGCTGCCGAAAAAGCCCGTTCGGCATTTGAAGATATTACACGCGAGCGCCTGCGCATGGAGGCGGAAGCCGCCACTCTTTCCCGTTCCATTGCGGAGATCCGCCAACGACGCCAGACAGATGACGGCGGCGCACATATTCGCCGCCGGGCAGAGGAAGCTTGGAATAAATGTTTCCCTTCGGCGGCCGACGGTTCTGCAACAGAGGCAATAGAACGGCTCGTCTCTGCTCTTGAGAAACGTGCGGCACATCTGTCAGAGGAAATCTCAGAAGGGGAAAAAACAGAAAAGGATATAGCAAAAAGGGCCAGGGAGGCTGAAGAGCTTCTTAACCGGACGCACAAGGCCGAAATGCAGGCAACGGCCGCAAAAAAAGATATTGACGACTGCCGGCAAGCCATAGAGTTTGAGCAGAGAATCATTGAAGAGAAACAGAATGACGCACGCACATGCATGGAGCGGGCGGCAGAGTATCTTGCCGGTGTCGCGCTGGATCCAAATCCGGAAAACCATCCGCTGGAAGCCGCAGCAAGACTTCAGGAACTCGCCGGAGAATATCGTTTGCTTGTATCCGGCCACGAATCACTGAAAGAACGGGAGTCGCAGCGCGCAGAGCAGCTTGCCCGCATTGAAGAAAGCCTCGAGGGAATCGACTGCTTCTACGGGCTGACAGAAAATGACAATCAGGCCGAGCCAATCGATGCGGCTGACGCCGTTGATGCAGCGCGCAGGCTTCGTCTGGCTGTCAATGAGGCGATGACACTGATAAAAGTTTCCCGCGATGAAGAGCGGGCATGCGTCGACGGCATAGACAGATTCATCAGTGGCAACAAACGGTTCAACACCGGACTGCTCTCGGAACTGACCCTCATCACCCCTGAAAAGATCAGGGAGATGAACGATTGTCTGAGACTGACAAGAGAACAGCTTGTATCGTCGGAGACACTTGTTGAAAAGGCGCGTCGCGATCTGGCATCCTATTGTGAAACGTGGCCGGAAGGAGCAGGAGCAGAGTCTGTCGAGTCGCTCAAGACGCGCCTTGAGTCTCTTAGAAACGAGCAACGCGATCTACTTGAATCACAGGCCAGGACAAAGGCAGAACTCGAGGCCGACGAAAAGACCCGCCTTCATCGGCAGGATCTTTTGCAGAAAACGGCTGAGGCTCATGCCGAGTGGAAAAAATGGGAGAAGCTTAACCGTCTGTTCGGCGAACGCAGCGGAGCCAAGTTCCGGAAAATAGCACAAAGCTACATTCTGGCCTCGCTTATAGAGAAGGCCAATGTCTATATGGCTCGACTCTCCGACAGATACACCCTTGAGGTTGCGGCCGGGAGCTTTGTCATTTCGCTCGTCGACTCCTATCAGGGGTATACGAGCCGGTCGGCGGCCACCATCTCGGGCGGCGAGAGCTTTCTCGTGTCGCTGGCTCTTGCACTGGCGCTCAGCGATATGGGCATCCGCGTTTCGTCGGACACGCTTTTTATCGACGAGGGCTTCGGCACCCTCAGCGGCGAACCGCTCCAAAACGCGATAGAGACCCTCAGATCGCTCCACAGGACTTCGGGGCGTCAGGTCGGCATCATCAGCCATGTCCGGGAACTCCGGGAATGCCTGCCGGTGCAGATCCGTGTTGAGCGCGACGGCAATCTATCGGCCGGACGCATCAGAATCATTCCCGATCTGTGAAACAGACCATAATAATCATCATCAAAACCATACAGAATCCGATAATGAAACAAAAAACTTTTTTCTTTCTGGCATTGATGCTTCTCGGACTGAGGGCAGTTGCCGTGACCGAACATGAGATAGATTCGAAATTCATTGCGTCCCCAGCAAAAGTTTCCGTTGCCCTTCCATCGGGTTATGATGGTAAGAATCTGTCTGAAAGATATCCTGTTGTCTATCTTCTCAACGGCTATGGCGGCAACCACCAGTCATGGCCCGGCATTATTGATCTTGACAGTCTGGCGACAGTCAACCGTGTGATCATTGTCTGTCCCGACGGCCGCGACTCGTGGTATTGGGACTCACCGGCCAATCCGCAGATGAAAATGGAAAGCTACATAACGAAAGAGCTTGTCGGGTGGGTTGACTCGACATACAACACCCGCGCCAATCCCCAGGGCCGCGCAATCACCGGCCTGAGCATGGGCGGCCACGGCGGACTATGGATCGGACTGCGTCATCCCGAGCTATTCGCCAATGCCGGCTCGACGTCGGGCGGGGTTGACATCCGACCGTTTCCGAAACGCTGGAAAATAGCAAAGTGGCTGGGGCCGAAAGAATCAAACCCAAGACGGTGGAACGAATCGACCGTCGCCACGCTCATCGAGAGAGTGACACCAGGAAAATGCAACATCATTTTCGACTGCGGGACGGAAGACTTTTTCTATAAGGTCAACTGCGCACTTGACCGGGCAATGACCCGGCGCGGCATCCAGCACACGTATCTCACTTCGCCCGGCGGACACTCCCCTGCCTACTGGCGTAAATCGATCCAGCCTCAGCTCCGGTTCTTCAAGAGCAAGTTTTATCCGGCGAAATAACGACCGGAGCCGGTTAGACAATAAAACCGGTCAGACAATAAAAAAAGCGGAGTGTCAGGCATTTTTGACACTCCGTTATTTTTCATCACCCGCAATCAGATTAGATGGGTCAGGTTTTCGCGGCGGTAGCGCCGTGCCTTCAACCGGACAAACAGCGTTCTGACCGGGCGCGCCCATGCCATCCATGGAACGGTCCAGAACAGAGGTCTGTCAGCGAGGGTCACTGACGTCCGACGCCACTGAATCATGGTCATGAAGCAGAATGTCAGCGACAACAGGAGCGCGATGGCCGCCGGGAGAATGCTCGGCAACGCGAGAACCGAAGCCGCCACAGCACATAAAAGCCATATCCACCACATCCACGACGACAAGGCCATTGCGAGATATGGGCGTCGCGGCAGCATGGCCGCCGTGAAGTCCCGCCGGCGGCGTTCGATGACGGCCATTTCGTCGGGATCGGGATCAATCATCACTGTTCTTGCCTCGTCGGCCGTCTCAACGGCGACAGAAACAGGGGCCGAAATCATTTCCTGAAGGAAAACATCGTCGTCGCCATAGCGGAGATGGAGGGTTTTCGAAAACCCTTTGTGATCGAAGAACAGCGAACGGCGGTAGGCAAGATTG
>JAIDXA010000095.1 GCA_029058705.1 Paramuribaculum sp.
CATGAGGACACGTCGCGATTTTGATTTCCTGGCGTTGTCGCAGCCCCTGACGATGTCTATTCCGGCATCTCGGAAACGGTCGGGAAGATCGGTGCTTTTGCCGTCAGCGGATGTTCCTCTCAGATTGGCTCCTGCAACAAATTCATAACCGGATCCGATCATGTCGAGCCCGATGTCGTAGAACATTCCCCGGTTCGGAACATGGGCGAAAAATGCTCCAGGGGTGGCGTCGTCGGCTGCGACTGAAGTGACAATTCCAATTCCGTAGCCGTTGTTTTTCAGTCGGCTTGCGATGGACATCAGACTGATGGAATCGGGGTTCATTCCAAGCATATAGTTTTTTGTTTTTGTTCCGGTGGCAAGAGCGGTTCCGGCTGCGGCCGAATCCGTAACCCTCGATGATGCGGAATGGGTCGTGACGACGCCCGCAACCGGAAAGGTTGTCATCAGCAGTCTGCTGCCGGGGGATGTGTGGCGAAGATATGCATCTGTTGCGGCTATGTGGCCGAGCCCCATTCCGTCGCCTATAAAGTAGAATATATAGCGGGGTGCAGCGTTCGCTATTGCAGAGATGATTAAAAGCGAGATAGCTGTGAGATAATGCTTTGTCATATAAATGAGGGGTAGTGATGAGTTTTGCTAAAGTGTGTATTGTCGGAAGAAAAGAAAAAGTGCCGCAATCAGGTGATAACGGCACTTTTTTCCATCATGTCGACAAATTGGAGAGTTTTCGGTTGTCAGAGTCTGATTTTGAAGCTTTTTGCGGAGTTCTGTCCGGCAATAGACACAACGTATATTCCCTGAGACAGAGATGATGCGTCGATAGTGCGGTTGTCGGACGAAATCGAGTAATCGCCGATCTTGACGCCGGATACAGAATAGATTGATGCGGTTGCAGCTCCGGGCGATACACAGTAGATCTGTCGGGTTCCGGGTTCAACCCATACTTTTATTTCTGAATCGCTGACAGTCACGTCGTCAATTGCGGCTGTAAGTCCCAGGACATCGCGGATGCCGGCATAGGCGTTAAGTTTGCCATAGCCGGTGTTGTTGTTCGGTGTTGTGCCGGTGAAGCTGTCGCGGTCGCAAGTGCGCGACAGGACACCACGGATGTCATCGGGAGTCAGGTCGGGGTTCGCCTCAAGCCAGAGGGCAATAGTTCCGGTTACAACGGGTGTTGCCTGAGATGTTCCCATCGAGATTTCGAAGTAAGATGTCATATCTGATTCTTTGACGGGAGTGATGTACTCGGCTGAAATGTCGGATTGTGAAGCATAATAGGAGTTGAAACCGGATATGATTACGGATCCCGGAGCCATTACTTCAGGTTTCATTCGACCGTCGGCTGTCGGGCCTTTGCTTGAGAAAGAACTTCTTGCGCCTGTCTGGAATTCCATTCCGAGGTTTTGGAAAGAAGCTCCGAAGTTGACCGCAAGTCCTTTGTTGGGGTTCTCAATTGTTTCAAATGGGTTTAAGACGACGATAGAGTCAGTGTCGTATGAACCTACGGAAATCACACCTTCGCCTGTTCCTCCGATCTCACCGACTGTGCATAGGTCGTCGCCCTCTGTGAATCCGTCAAGATTTCCGCTGGTGAAATAGTTTTCATTGACAGCATTCCACATATGGATTGTCTGTCCGTCTTCGCCATGGACAATTATTGCCTGTTTGCGGTTGGCGGCTATTGAAAGACAGTTTGATTCAATTACGAACTGTGGGGCATTGCCCTCATTGGTCACAACCGGAGAGACGGTGAGATCGAGTTTTGTTGTCGCGCCTTCGTCGCATGACAGATAGATGGGTTCAGCTTTAGGCGTCAGAATTCCGGTCGTTTTCAGGATTCGGCCTTTGCGGGTCATGTCAACGATAGCTACTTCTACAGAGAATGTTGTTCCCGGTGTTCCCCAGATGTATGTGTAGGTCCGCTTCTGGCCGCTGGCGGGGTATGCCATCAGTGTTTTGAGAGTAGTGTCGTCGGCGGTAAGTGTCTTTGAACAATGGATGTTGACTCCGGCTTCGTTTCCTGCCGCTCCTACAACGATTCTACCGGGGCCTACCATTGAGTTGATGGCTCGGTCGAGTGCCGATTGTCCGTCATGCGGACCCATATGGGAGCCAAGACTCATATTGATGACGCACGGTTTGTCCACACTGTCGGCATAATCGAATATGTATTTTATGGCGTCGACAATTGAGGTGTTGGATGATAGATAGGGGGAAACGAGTACAATTTCAGATTCCGGCGCCATGCCATAGAAAGGGTTTCCTTTTGGAGATCCGGCCGCTGTAGTTGCGGTATGGGTTCCGTGGTAGTCGTTTCTGGAGTCAAATGCCGCCGATTGGATTTGTGTCGGGGTTGTGTATTCAGTTCCGTAGTTGAATCCCTGCGGAGGCATTCCTGATAAATTCTGATTCCAGACGCGTGAAATTCTTAAGTTGTTGTTGCCGTCGTCGGAACGGAATGCCGCGTGGGTGAATTGAAAACCGAGGTCGATCATACCGACGATGACTCCTTTTCCTCTGTAGGATGCCGGAAGGTCTCCGGTCTGGTTGTGGACGTCGTTGATGTGCACGCGCCGGCGGGTGTTGAAATTTTTAAGAGCAACCGGTGTTCCGGCTTCAATATATTCGACACCAGCCATTTTTGCGATTTCAGGGAGTATGTCGAGTGAAACGTTGGCAGTCACAATGTTGTCGATGACGCTGTTTACGTTGCAGCCGGCCTGACGTAGCTTGTCGACAACCCATTCTCCTGAAACTGTTATGAACGCCCCGATTTCAGCAGGGATGCCTGTCTCTTCGTAGCCGGGCATCACTGAGAGTGTTTTCAGCTTGCGGGCATCTTCCGATTTGGATTTCTGCTGATGTTTGAACAGTAGGATTTCTGTGTCGGGAGAGAGCTTCTGAGCCATGCCGGCCGAAGAGGCCAGCATGAGAACAGAAAGTGCTGATATGAATGTTTTTTTCATCTGAAGTGTTATTTAATTTCGCCTTTCCAATGGAGTGTTACGAGACGGTCGTCGCCTCCGATCGGATCACCCCAGCTGGAGTGGGTGTAATATTTGTTGTTGAATTGAACGAAGATTTCATATTCGTCACCATTCTGGGTGATTCTCATGACACCGTTTGTGAGAGAGGGTTTGAAGTCTCCGGCGTCGGTGGAGAAGAACTGGAATGTGCCAAAACGAATGAGGAACGGATTTCCGGTCACTGTTGCCAGATCAATGTCGCCTTTGTTTACGATCAGTTCCTTATTGATGGACAGGGTCAGCGTGTCATAGAAATTGGTGGCGCTGAATGTGAATCGATTGTCATATGGATTCGATGTAGTCGGGTTGATCTGGGCGAGTGTGGTTCCGGTGATAGGATAACTCGTGGATGTGTTTCCGTCCGGGCTGACGATGACCAGTTCGTTGGAATATGCTTTTTCGGGCACGATTCCTTCGAGTGAGCTCACGTCAGTCGGAGTGCCTGTATAGGAGGTGTTGAGAATAGTTCCGTCGCTGAAAGTCGCATTGATTTTGAGAGTCAGTTGCCGGCGTGCCGCTTGCCATGCGTAATTGATCGATCCGTCGGTGACATTTGTCAGCGAATCGACGGCTTGCGCATTTTCGTAGCGGTATAGCTTTAGGATGAAGCTGTTGGGGTTTGCTGCCAGGTCGCTGATGCCTCCGCCGGAGATGGCCGATGGTGATAAAGACAGGCTTATGCCGTATTCTCCTTCAGGAATTTCATCCGGAGTCGAAGCTTTGACATTTCCAAATCCGAACATTGTCGGCATTCCGCTTTCGGCCGGAAGAACGCGCAGGACAGACGGAACGGATTCATAAGCTGCCTTTATTTCGCCGTCGGGATTTGTAATGGTGAAAGGAAACGACGCGAGGTCGACGAATGCGATGTTGCTGATGTCGTTGAGGTCGGCTACTTTTGTACCGTTGACCATTAGGGCGTTGCCGACAAATGAGCCTGAGGTTACCTCGGTGACGTCAAAAGTCGTTTTGGCTCCGTCGGTGGTGTTTATTATCATTTTTTCGTTTCCGGCCATTGCGTTGGCTGAAACGGCAAGCGCTATTGTCGCTGTTATTAATTTATGATGGTTCATTGTGTTGACGTTTTAAATTGATGTGTGATGGAGGAAAGGTTATAGTCAACGCACTACTTTGGCAGTTGTCTTTCCCAGTTTGAGGATATATATGCCTTTGGGCATTGACGAGAGGTTTACGTCAGTGTTGGCTTCGAATGTGGCGCATAACGAGCCTGCGGCATTGTAGACAAGGACTTCGCCAATGTAGTCGGCAATGCGGAAGATTCCGTTTCCAGCAGCGTAGACTTTCGCTTCGCTTCCGTCAGCTCCGACATACCCGATTGCAGAAAGGGCATCGGCATCGTACATGAGTTCCACCGGGCCTGTCCATTTTCCTTTTACGAAGAATCCGTTGTCGGCGATCAGGTCGATGTCGAACGAATAGACACGGTTGTTGAACGGATCGTTAGTGTCGCACTGTACTCCGATGTTTCCTTCCTTAAAGAAGGCGTAGTCGTCCATGACGTAGAAGCGGTCTTCGATGAAATGCATGTATGTTGTTCCCGAAATGTCCGTTCCGCCGCCGCTTGCCGACACGAAGTGCGTCTGTCCGAGAGTCCAGGGCTGATAATAGATGTCGGCGCGTTCCGTCATCATGGGGTACGCTCCGGGCTGAACAACGGGAGATCCGGGTTCATTGACAAATTCCATGCGGATTATGTCGCCACCTTTGTCGCGTTCGGGGTCGCGTCCGCTGCGTGAACCAATGTCGAGCAAGAACACGTTGCAGTTGTTGATGATTCCGTTGTAGTAGCAACGGGCTTTCGGGAGGTCATCGATGGCCAGGTCAACGTCGTCGGTTATGGTGGAGAGGGCGCTTCCTGATTCGTTGGCGGAGTAGTCGAAAATCGGGCCTACGGGGCCTTCGTAGTCGAAAGTCACTTCATAGCCTAAGTCGGTCACACCGTTTTTAAGGTAGATGTGGTAGCCGGCGTCTGTCTTTTCGATCACAATGTCGCCGGAGGCAAGGTAGCCGTAGGAGAAGGCTGACCCAACAGTCTCGATTTTGTTTGAGTCACGGTCGCGGATATATGTGCCGACAGCGATGGTCGATCCCATATAGTCGGTTTCAACAGCTGCGCAGGCTTGATTTCGCTGGAGTGTTGCCATCGGAGCTATGGTATATGTTCCGGGATCGATAGTTATGTTGTTTTTGTCGGGGAAATAGCGCTGGAGGATGTCGAGGCAGATCATTGTCGATCCGTCGCCCTGAAGACCTGACTCACTGTCGTAGTTGCCAGAATACAGCTGTATCATGATTGTGCCTCCGCGGGTGTTGTGGAAGTGTCCGTAGTAGAATGCAAGACCACCTTGGAAATCGATGTCTTTGCGGTCTTCGCGGATCTGTTCGAATTGTGTGACTTTCTGAGTCGGGTCTGTGTAGGGCAGTCGTCCGTTGAAAGAGATGTCATAGATCGTGCCGTCAGATCCTATCGCTGTTGCAGCGATGGTGTATATCCCGTTTTCTTCAGCAACTTCGATGTCGCCGGTGATTACGGCCTGGGCGGTTATTTCGCCGTCATTGTTGAAATAATATGCGGGCGAGTAGTCTTCAATCAGTGAAAACGGTGCGGGATCGTCGGGATATGGATCTTCAACGGATTTGTATGTTCCGGCCGGTAATGTCATTGTTGGAGAATAGTCGGCCGCGAAGTCGAGTATTATCACCCATCCGTTTTTGGCTGCAACGCTTCCGGTGTTGGCGTTGTATGACGCAGTTTCGGTGTCGGACAGTATGGTGTAATAGTCGCCGAGCGATGAATATGTAGTCGATGAGTAGAAGCAGGTCACGGAACGGTCAACTTTTACCGGTGTCATCGTGGCTGCTTTGGGTGTCGACAGTGTGTTGAAATTGGTCGTGGCTGATTCCGGTTTCAGCTTGATGAAGTCATTGGCTGATGCGCTGCCTACTGTCAGCGCTCCAATTAATAAAGAGTAGAATAATTTCATATGAAAGTCGGTTTGGGCTTATTTTCTGATTTTTAAAGTGCGGAGTCCGGGGATCTCGATAAGGTAAACTCCGCTCGGCAGTGTCGACAGGTCGACAGTCACGGACTGTCCGGAGGAGGCGGCTGTTGCCATTACGGATCCGGCGGCATTATAGACGGTCGCGTCGGCGATATTGTTGCCGGTTATCGTCACAATTGCCGGAGCCGGGAATTCAACAGTGTAGTCTGAATCGCCGGTGAGTTCGGCGATAGCTCCGGTTGTTCCCTGGGTGAAGGTGAAGTCCTTGATCTCGTCACGTTCGTAGGAGGCTGTCGTGTTTTTGTCTGTTGTTACTGTAAGGTCTGATGTTCCGAAAGTCATTGTCGGCTTTTCGTTCAGTGCGAATCGGACAATGTCGCCTTTCTCAAAGTTGAGAGTCAGGCATGTCGAATCCGCGAGGGCTTCGCTGCCGACCGCTACCAAAAGAAGAATTGCAGCGTAGATTTTTTTCATAAACGAGTATTATTATGGGTGAATAAATATTGAATACGGGTGTATGGTTAACATGTTTTTACTTTTATAGAACAAAGTTAAAGCATTTATTTTGGGTGATGTGTGAATTTGCCGGCAAATTGCCTGCTTTAACAGTGTCTGGCGAGTTAAAATATATTAAGGAAGTGTGTTAATACGTGTTAAATTATATTCGCTAAAAAGCCTTGAAGTTGTTTAATCTTTCTATTTTCAGGGTGTTGAATGCCGGAAGCCGTTAAGGTATCAAAATCTGCATTGCAAGAATTAACTTAAGAGCAGAACCGGTCGGCAAGGGGTGTTGCGGCAGTTGTTTTAATATCGTAAATTTGTATTTGCCAAGTCTGAATGAATAATAATTCAAAAGACGACACGGCCAATCTGTGATACAAATTTAGTTAGAAAGGGAGAATTCCGCTCATAGGCTCAGGCAGCGATGCTGTGGCCGTTGAGACGGAATTCATTTTTCTTCAAGGGCGGCAATCATGTTGTCGATTGCAGTTTCCGGCTTGATCCATATGACTGACGGGTCGCGTCTGAGCCATGTGAGCTGTTTTTTTGCATAGACGCGAGTGTTTTTTGCAATTCGGGCAATCGCAGTGGCCCGGTCCATCGAACCGTCGAACATGGCGAACAGTTCTTTGTAGCCGACGGTGTTCAGAGAGTTGAGATGACGCAGATGGAATACGTCACGTGCTTCTTTTTCCAGTCCGGCTTCAATCATTGCATCGACGCGACGGTTTATTCTGTCGAAGAGCTGTTCGCGCGGTATGTCGATTGCAAATTTCAGAATCCTGAATGGGCGCTGTTTCGTTTGTCCGGTGCGGAGAGCTGAATACGGAGTTCCTGCCTGCAAAGAGATTTCTATGGCATGGATCATTCGTTTGTGGTTCATCCGGTCAACGGTTTCGTAATATGCCGGATCGAGTTCTCTGAGTGTTTGCCGCACAGCTTCGATTCCGCCGTCGGTGAATATCTTCATGGCTTGTCGGCGGATATTGTCGGAAATTGTCGGGAGGTCATCGATCCCACGGGTCACAGCGTCGATATACATCATTGATCCTCCACACATTATGGCATGGTTGCCGTTTTTGAACAGGCGGTCGAGAAGGGCAAGGGCATCGGTCTCGTAGTTGGCCGCGCTGTAGTAGTCTGTCAGATCAAGAGATCCGATGAAATGGTGTGGAGCTGCGGCCAGCTGACTTTCATCGGGAGCTGCAGTGCCGATTCGCAGGCCGCGGTAGATCTGCCGTGAATCGGCAGAGAGAATGTGGCATCCGAGCCTGCGGGCAAGGCAAATGGCCAGATCGGTTTTGCCTGAACCCGTAGGCCCGGTTATGACAATGAGATTAGGCATCAGCGGTTTGCTACCAGACGAGCGATTTCAACGATCACCTGTGTGGCTTTTTCCATAGAGGGGACCGGTACAAATTCAAAACGTCCGTGGAAGTTCAGGCCGCCTGCAAAAATGTTTGGACATGGCAACCCTTTGAACGATAGCTGTGCGCCATCTGTCCCGCCGCGGATCGGGACAACTTTCGGTTCGACACCGGCATCCTTCATAGCTTCGACGGCGATGTCGATAATGTGGCTGACGGGTTCGATTTTCTCGCGCATATTGTAGTATTGGTCGGCGATTTCAAGCGAAGCGACACCGGGAAACTCATGATTGATTTTGCGGGTAAGATGTTCGAATTCTTTTTTGCGGCGTTCGAAGCGGTCGCGGTCGTGGTCGCGAATGATGTATGTCAGTGTTGTTTCCTCAACGGTTCCTTCAATGGAGATAAGATGATAGAATCCTTCATAACCTTCGGTGTGTTCGGGAGTTTCCCATCGTGGAAGCATGATTGCGAACTGGTTGGCTATCCTGATCGAGTTGATCATTTTGTGTTTCGCATAGCCGGGGTGGACATTGCGGCCTTTGAATGTAACCTTGGCGACAGCGGCGTTGAAGTTTTCATATTCCAGTTCTCCGACTTCACCACCGTCCATGGTGTAGGCCCAGTCGGCGCCAAAACGTTCGACATCGAATTTGTGGGCGCCTTTTCCGATTTCTTCGTCGGGATTGAAGGCGATCCGGATATCCCCATGTTTGATTTCGGGATGATTCTTCAGGAAGTCGATGGCTGTTATTATTTCCGCGATACCGGCTTTGTCGTCGGCTCCGAGCAGCGTGTTTCCGTCAGTCACGATCAGATCCTGCCCGACATAGTGGAGCAGTTCGGGAAATTCTTCCGGTGACAGAACGATGTTTTTTTCGGCGTTGAGTGTGATTGCCCCGCCATTGTAGTTTTCGACTATGCGCGGGCATACGTGTCGACCGCTGAGATCGGGCGAAGTGTCGAGATGGGCAATGAAGCCGACCGTAGGAATTCCTTTACGGTCGGTGTTGGCGGGCAAAGTCGCCATGAGATAACCGTTTTCGTCAAGCGAGATGTTGTCGAGCCCCATCGCCTTGAGTTCTTCTTCGAGGTGACGGGCGAAGATCATCTGTCCCGGTGTGGATGGTGTCATGTTTGTCAGTTCGTCACTCTGAGTGTCGAATTTGACATATTGCAGAAATCTGTCAACTACAGTCATTGGTAGGATCGATTTGTGATAGTTTGTTAGAGAATGGTTGGATTTGCGGTGCAAAAATACAACAAAAAATGCGGATTTACGTGATTGTTAAGGGAAAAAGTGGAGGAATCCCCATGCATTAGAGAGTGTTTGAATTTAAACCGCGTTAACAGTAAACCGCGTTAACAGTAAAACGAATGAACGGCAGAAACTTCAAAATAATCCTGAGGTCTTTTTTGGCGAATTCCGCCAAGTCTCATCAGTCGCATAGCCCGCTATGCTCCCTCTTCAACTCGCTGAATTCGCTCAAAAAACACTCTCAGTCTTAATTTGATTTAAATCCAAACGCTCTCTTGGGATTGTCGGTCGATGAGGGGGGATTCAGTTGAAGAATGTCGGGGCGGTGAGCGGGATTCCGAACGTCAGGCCGAAATTCCAGCGGTCGTCGGCCGCGGTGGTGTAGTGGACATAGGCTGAGACAGATGCGAAACTGAGCTGAAAGATTCCGCGGAGACCTGCGAATAGCCGTGGGTCGTGCCAGGGACGGCCGAGCCGCGCATGTCCGTAAGGATCGGACAGGATTGCCCTGTAGGGCAGGAATGCGTCGAGTTGCGACCGGATCTGGAACATGCCGTTGATTACCCAGACAGGTTCGATGCCGAGGACACCGAACTGGTGTGCGCGCAGCCGGGGCATGAAGATGTTTGACATTGACTGCGTCGGCACATATGATGGAGACGCAGCGAGAGATGCATGAATCCCGTCGAGCAGTCTGTCGGTTGTTGCGGTGGCTTCGATGCGGGTGCCGAGCGAGATGTGGCCGTTGATTGGGAAGTAATGGCTGAGGGACAGATCGAAACGGCCCCATTGGCGTCTGATGGAGTTGTTGTCGGAAAAATTGTCGGTTGTTGTGTAGGATCCGATTGCGCCTTGAATGCCGACGCGGAAGCGGGTGCCCGCAGTGGGGAAGTCACGAGAATTCTGAGTGAAGTAGTCGAATCCGGCAATTACCTGTGCAAGTTTCTGTTTAAGCTGAGGTTGCCGGCTGACTTCCGTGAGATAGTGGAAGCTGTTGTCGATCAAACCTCCTCCGATTCCGATTTCAGTCTTGGCATGACGTCCGATGGCGGTGGCGTAGGTTATTCGAGAAAAGTATTGGTCAATAGCGAGTGTGTTCGGGTCGGATGTCTGGAAGAAGAATCGTTCACGGGGAAAATATTTGCGCCGTGATGCGACGGCCATGATTCCGATCGACGACGGGTTGGAACGCAGGAGCTGGATTCGTGCGTCGGCCATGGCGGCAAGATAGCTTTGGCCGAGCCATGTGGAAAGTGATATGTCGAGAGAATTGAAACTTAGGGTGTTGAATCCGCCTGAGAGGTATAGCATGGAGTTGGCGGATGTTGTCAGATAGCCTCCGAGGGCGAGTCGGAAATCATTTTTGACGGAAGCCTTCAGGTTCAGTGAGAACATGCCGGATTCGGGATTGAAGTTGGCCTGTGGCTGAAAGTCGGAGAGTTTTCCTGGAGTAAGAGCCCGGTAGTAGGCGTCGCGAACCTGACCGATCGATAAGGTGTCGGCATGATGTCTGGAGAACAGCGACTGAAGGTATGCGTTCTGCCGCGGATTTCCTCCGGAAACAGTGACAGAGTCGAAAACGAGTCGGGGAGTCCGGCTCCGGAATTCTTTTCGTCGCCGGTTGACCTCTGCCAGAGGGCGTCGGCGGGTCACGCGGGCTTTGATGGAGTCCATGCAAGAGAGGGCGTAGCGGTAGCCGATGTTGTAAATTTCGGTTGCTTTGTCGAAATCAAGGAGTCCGAACCGGTCAAGATCCATTTTCAGTCTCATTCCGCGCTGTGGCGGAACCTGATAGTCGCTGTATTGCATTATCAGCGCTTCAAGTTGTTCCATCATGCCGTCGTTGAGGTTGACGGTGGAGTTTCCGCTGCTGACATCGACACCGATTATGACCGTTGGGGAGAAGTCGCGTATCATGACGTCGATGGGGAAATTATCGTAGATGCCGCCGTCGAACATGGGCCGGCCGTCGATTTCAATGGGGTGGAATACCATCGGGAAACTCATGGATGCTCTGACGCAATCGGCCAGATCACCGCTTGAGAAAACAGCTTTGTCTTTTCGGTTGACGTCGGAAGCCACACAGCGGAAAGGAACCATCAGCCGGTTGAAGTCGCCTTCGCATTGAGCCGATGCTCCGGAGAAGAGTTCCATGAATGCGAAGTTCATCGGCAGGGGGTTGATCAGAGACGATGGGAGAACGGATTGCGGAGAGCCGCCTTTCCCGACGTTTACGCTGACATTCGCCGGAGAGGGATCCGGTTCGAGAAAATAGTATGTAAGGTCAGAGTCGATTTTTCCTGTTGACCAGTATTGAAATGGCTTGGACCGGATCAGGTCGATCATTTCGGCGGGAGAATAGCCCATCGCATAAAGACTGCCGACGATTGCTCCCATGGAAGTCCCTGTTATGCAGTCGACAGGGATGTTGTTTTCTTCAAGAGCCTGAATTACGCCTATGTGGGCAATGCCCTTTGCTCCTCCTCCGCTCAGGGTCAGCCCGACCGCATCTGGAATCGGATATGGCGAGCCGTAAGTGGGGACAGAGTCGGCCGAATGACCAGCGGAGGCAAATCCGCATAATGATACCAGAAACGATGAGATGGTTGCGCGAAGTGGATTCATAATCAAGCAGGCGTCCCTGAAAAACAGTGTGATGATAAATTACAGTGTGACGAATACGGTTTTGATTATAACACGGGTGATCGGGATTTAGTTTCTGAATTGACGAAAAATCGCTAAATTTGCCCGTGTTATGCCGTTGGAGCAGCGATGTTGAGCGTGGCCGGACGGAGTAACCGGAACAAAAAGAAAAACGTTATGTCGAAATATCAACTTGACAATCTTGACAGAAAGATTCTAAAAAAACTGTCGGCCAATGCGCGGCGACCGTTTCTGGAAATCGCGCGCGAATGTAATGTGTCGGGGGCCGCAATCCATCAGAGGGTGCAGAAGTTGACTGCGGCTGGAGTTCTCCGTGGGTTCGAATCTCTGATCGCGCCTGAGGCAATGGGGTATGACACATGTGCATACGTTGGATTCATATTGAGCGATCCGTCGGATTTTGACCGCCTGCCCATTGAATTGCGAAAAATTCCGGAGGTTGTCGAAGTTCATTATACTACGGGAAAATATGATCTGCTGGTCAAGCTCTATGCGCGCAACAATGTGCATCTTCTGGAGCTAATCCACGGGCGTCTGCAGGCTTTGGGAGCGGGGCGCACCGAGACTCTGATCTCTTTTAAGGAGGAGTTCCGGCGTCCGGTGCCGATTTGTGATGAAATTGCGTTCAGGAATCCTTCCGATAATTGACAATGGAGCGCGATTATGAGATTCTTGCGGATGCTGCCGAGGCAATAGCGCGGGCGGCAGGCGCGAGGCTGCTTGAATTTTTCCGAAGAGAGCATCTCCAGGTGGAGACTAAGCTTAACGAGAGTGATATAGTGACAGAAGCCGACCGCGCTTCGGAAGAAACGATTCTGCGTCTTGTTTCAGAACGATTTCCGACTCATTCGGTTTTGTCGGAAGAATCGGGCGAGTCGGTCAGGGATGGGGAATTCCGTTGGGTGATCGATCCTCTTGACGGGACAACCAATTTCCGTTGCGGATTGCCTTTTTTCTCGGTTTCGATCGGGATTGAGCATTTCGGTGAAGCCGTTGCGGGAGTGGTCTATGCCCCGCAGCTCGGTGAGATGTTTCGTGGAGTCAGGGGAGGTGGCGCAACGCTCAACGGAAAGCCTATGGCCTGTTCATCGATTCCATCGCTCGACCGGTCTGTGTTGGCGACCGGTTTTCCTGTCGACAAGAGTGTGAATCCAGACAACAATCTTGACAATGTCGGACGGTTGTTGCCGCGGATTCGAGGCCTTCGCCGATTAGGGTCGGCCGCAATAGACATCTGCTATACGGCTGCCGGATTTCTTGAAGGCTATTGGGAAATGAATCTTCACGACTGGGACATAACGGCCGGGATGGTCATAGCGCGTGAAGCCGGATGCCTGACGGGCGAGTTCCGCAGTGACCGCAACCGTTCGGTTGTTGTCGCACCGCCACAGCTGTTCGATGAGATCAGACGTGAGCTGTCGTCGCGTCCGGGTTCTGCCGATATAAAGAAAACGACGTTTTGAATTCAATGAAAACAGATAAAACAATGGCTACATCAACTGCCGGCATTGCAGCCGGTCTTTGTTCCACTTTATTCCTGCGCGAAATCGCAGCTGGCGCGGAGGCGGCGTATCTGCTCCTGCATGTCGACAACCGGATTCCTTTTGCAATCCGGCCACTCAGTGTCGACAGGATGATAGAGATCGCTGATGCCACTTGCGCGTCGATGGTCTATTCTGATTTTATGGATGTGTCTGAACCGTCATCGCCGGTGTTTTCGCCGGTAAACGATTATCTTGAAGGTTCGGTGCGCGACGATTTCGATTTCGGCCCGGTTGTCATGGTCAGAACCGATTTGTTGAAAAAGGCTGTTGACGGACTCGAGGATTATGAGTTTGCTGGATGGTATGCCTTGCGTCTGGCATTGAGCCGAATGGGAAGAATTGTGCATATTCCTGAACCGATGTATGAAACCGGCCGTCAGGCGGAGAGTGCAAGTCAGTTTGATTATGTAGATGCCCGTAACCGTCAGGTGCAGATTGAGATGGAAAGGGCCTTCTCTGAACATCTATCCTCTGTTGGCGCGCTGCTTGCCGGGCCTTACGAGAGAGTCTGCCATGATGGGGATTTTCCAGTCGAGGCGACTGTTGTCATTCCGGTGAAAAACCGTGTGTCGACTGTCGGTCAGGCCGTAGCGAGCGCCCTGAGCCAGAAAGCCGACTTCCAGTATAATGTCATAGTCGTCGACAATCATTCGACCGACAGCACAACGGAGGTTCTTGAAGCGATGGCTTCAAGCAATCCGTCGCTGATTCATATTGTCCCCGAGAGCCGGTCGCTTGGAATCGGCGGATGTTGGAACGAAGCGGTCCAGAGCCGCTATTGCGGCCGGTATGCCGTTCAGCTTGACAGCGACGACCTTTATGCATCGACCGATGTTCTGGCACGAATTGTCGGGACTTTCCGTCGCGACGGTTCGGCGATGGTTATCGGTTCGTATTCTCTGACTGATTTCGATCTCAGCCCGATTCCTCCGGGGGTGATCGACCATCGGGAATGGACC
Source organism: Paramuribaculum sp. (assembly GCA_029058705.1). Classification (GTDB taxonomy): domain Bacteria; phylum Bacteroidota; class Bacteroidia; order Bacteroidales; family Muribaculaceae; genus Paramuribaculum. The sequence continues at coordinate 14,346 of JAIDXA010000095.1, forward strand.
GATGACAACGGTCCGAACAATGCGTTGCGAATCAACGGGCTTGGTGCGCCGAGGGCTTTTTTTACGGGCTTGGTGCGCCGGATTCCGTTTCCGAATGTCAGCTATGGCGAGGATTATGCCATGGCGTTAAGAATCAGTCGGTCATATAAGATCAGTCGCATTTATGAACCGCTCTATCTCTGCAGGCGGTGGAGTGGGAATTCAGACGCATCGCTTTCACGGGACCGGATGAACCGTAATAATCATTATAAAGATACACTGCGGACGCAAGAGCTTCAGGCCAGAAGTTCGCAAACAATAAGTTCCGATGGCCCGACTGATTGATATAGAGAATCTCTATGCCCGCCAGTTTGGATGCTGGCCTGAGGTGAAAGGAAATTATGAGGCGCTCGACCGCTGTCGCCGCAAGGTGATGACCGAGGGTCGACACACATTGGTGCTTCAGTTCAATCCTGCGCGAATACGGTCGTCGTCGGCCGTTGTCGATCCTGCTGCGATTGCTGCCCGCCGGTGTTTTTTATGCAGTTGCAATAGGCCAAAAGAGCAGATAGCAGTCGATTACGGAGATTATGAAGTGCTGGTTAACCCATATCCGATTTTCCGCCGGCATCTGACGGTGGCGGCGAAGCGCCATATGCCCCAGCAGATTTGCGGACGTGTCAGAGACATGATTGAACTGGCCGGATCGCTTCAGGGCATGACTGTTTTTTATAATGCGGCCTCTTCCGGAGCTTCTGCTCCGGATCATTTCCATTTTCAGGCGGTTCCGACTGAAGAGCTGCCGATGTGGCGGTCTATGGATGCCGGACTGAACTGGATTGCAGAAGGAACGGCGCGGTTTGCGGGCAGTGATGCGGACCAACTCGCAGAGCGTGTCGAAGGTGAACTGTGGAACCGGTTCCGTGGCCATGAGCCGGAGGTGAATCTTTATGTCAGGTCGTTAGGCGGCAATGGTTTTGAATTTGTGATTATTCCGAGAAAGGCTCACAGACCGTCGGTCTATGGCGAGGGGCCGGGGCAAGCGCTGATCTCTCCCGCTTCGGTAGAGATGGCCGGTTTTTTTGTCGCACCGCGTGAGGAGGATTTCGCCTATTGTGCAGAACCGGGACATATGTTCAATATTATCCAGGAGTGTGCGGGACATTCAATGCCTGTCGGTGGCAGTGAGCGCACTCTTGATGTAGGAATTGTCAGAGCCAGTGAGCTCGAAATCGAGTTGGACGGAGACTTCGGGTTTGAAGGCTGGCCGGAATCTGAACTTCCGCGTCAGTTGCGCGTGTCGGTTTCTGGCGATGGTAAGCTGGTTTGCAATGGGCGGTTGTTTGAGCGTCTGATGCTGACACCGCACGATGTGAATGCTGTTTTTACGTTGCGGAATGTGATGATCGGAATCGGGTTTCACTGGCAACAATATGAAGATCAGTCATTCCATGGCAGTCTTGTTGTCTATCGCGACGGCGATATGATTCAGGCGGTAAACCGTGTCGGTGTGGAGACGTACCTTCGTAGTGTGGTTTCGTCGGAGATGAATGCGGCGGCTCCCGAAGAGTTCCTTAAGGCTCATGCCGTCATATCGCGCAGCTGGGTGCTTGCACAGGTGAATCCTCCGGCACATCTGGCGACCCATGACTTCGTTGACACTGACAGCGAGACGCTGCGGTGGTATGACCGCGACGCGCACAGTGGTTTCGATATATGCGCGGACGATCATTGTCAGCGGTATCAGGGCTGCACTAAAGCCTCGACGCCAAATGTGGAGTCGGCTTTGTCGGCGACACGGGGCGAAGTGCTTGTTTTCGGCAACGATCTGTGCGATGCCCGCTTTTCAAAGTGCTGCGGTGGTGTGACCGAGCGGTTCCATACATGCTGGCAGCCTGTGGATCTTCCTTATCTGCAGGCAATCGACGACCCTTTCTGTGGTCGCGCTCCGGCGTCGGTATTGAAGACGGTTCTCAACAATTATGATCAGTCGACCACGGGCTATTATCGCTGGAGCGTGGAATACTCGGCAGAGGAACTGGCTGATCTGATCTGTCGGCGGTCGGGGATCGATTATGGCCGCATCCTCGCTCTGACTCCGCTTCACCGGGGGCCGTCGGGCCGTATTGACAGGCTTGAGATAAAGGGAACAAAGCGAACCCGCATCATCGGGAAGGAACTTGAGATCCGGAGGACTCTTTCGGAGACCCATCTCTACAGTTCGGCATTCAG
>JAIDXA010000096.1 GCA_029058705.1 Paramuribaculum sp.
ACCCCGCTGTTCAATAAGTATTCACTCTTCACTGAAAACTTAAAACTTTTATGAAAAAAATAGCTAAATATATTTCATCGGCTCTCATGGTTGCAGCTCTCGGTGCCACTTTCACCGCTTGCGACGACTGGACCGAGCCCGAACACGTCGATCTCGACTACGGCACAATCGACACTGCCAACCCCGAGGCCTACGTCAAATACCTCGAAAACCTCCGGGCCTACCGCAATTCCGACCACAAACTGGTCTATGCCTGGTTCGACAACGTTGAAACTGCTTTCGGTTCCCAGGGACCCCGCATCTCTGCAATTCCCGACTCTGTCGACGTCATTGTCCTGAACAACCCCGACAAAGTCACAAACCAGCTCGTGCAGGAAATGTTTGAGGCGCGCACAAACAAAGGTCAGCAGTTCAGCTACGTGATCGACTTCGACGTGATCAAGGCCGACTACACCCTCCTTTGCGAGCAGCTCGCCGCAAAACGCATCGAATTCATCAACATCAACGGTGAAGACGCCGAGATTCCGGCCGAACTCAAGGATCCCGAATTCCTTACATATCTCACTGAAAGCTGCGCGGCTCAGCTCAAGCATTTCAACACTGTCGGCTTCGACGGTCTTGTCGCCGGGTTCGCCGGTAAGCCGACCAACCACATGACTCAGGAAGAGCTGAACGCCTACAAGGATCAGGCCGCCCTTTTCCTCGGAATCATCGAAGACTGGCATCAGCGCAACCCGTCGGTTGCCATCGACCTGCTCTGCAAACCGCAGTACATCGACAGCCCGCTGCTCGCTGAAGCCCGTCGCGTTTTCCTCGTTGAAAGCCTCGACGCAAGCTCTATCGACTCTTACTCCTATTATGTGGCTCTCGCCGACAACGCCGTTCCCGAATCGAAACTCGGAGTCCTCGCTTCAGTTCCCGACCACACCGGCGCTGACGAGAAACTCGGTTATTTCGCCAACGGTACGCTCGCTGTAAACGGAATGGCCAAATGGGCCGCCGGACAGAACATCGGAGCTGTCGGAATCTACAACACCGGTGCTGACTATTTCCTCACCAATGGCTTCTACACAAACGTGCGCTACGTCATTGAAACCGTTAATCCCAGCGCCAAATAATCTATCTGTTTAATCTAACAATTCTCAACGATTATAACATTATGAAATTTTCATCATATATCTCAGCAGCCGCTCTGCTCGCAGTCGCTTCTCTGACTGCCTGCCAGGACGACTTCGAGAACGTGGATAATCGCGTCAGCGACACCGGAGCGTTGGTCCCCACAAACGTCCTGGTCGACGGTCAGGCTAACGAGCAGGTTGTCTCATTCAATGTCCAGATGGCCAATCCCGTCCCCACAGAAGTCACTGTGACATATGCGCCCGACATGTCCAAAGTCGAAGCCTACAACGCTATCTATGGCGCGGAAGCCGTCGAGCTTCCGGCTGAAAACTACGAACTCATCCAGCCCGTTGCGACTTTCATCGAAAACGGTGTTTCTTCAAGCAACGTCGAGGTCAAGATCAAAGATCTCCTTTCTCTCGACCGCGAGCTTGTCTATGTTCTCCCCCTCACTGTCGTCCAGTCGACGGTTCCTGTGCTTGAAAGCCAGAACACACGCTACATTGTTGTGCGCGGTGCCGCTCTCATCAACGTCGCTGCAAACATGGTCGAAAACAATGCTTCGCTTGTAAACGCCTCTGCAGCTTCCGCGCTCAGCAATATCACTCAGTTCACTTTCCAGTGCATCATCAATGTCGACGCATGGGGTGGTGCTGACTCAAACATCCAGTCGATCGCCGGTATCGAAGGCAGCTGGCTCTTCCGCATCTCCGACTCCGGTCTGCCCGCCAACCAGCTTCAGTTCGTGACTCCTTCCGGAAACATCACCGACGCTTCATGGCAGTTGAAGGACAAGCAGTTCCAGCGTCTTACTTTCACCTGGGACGCTTCGACAGGTCAGGCTCTGTCG
>JAIDXA010000097.1 GCA_029058705.1 Paramuribaculum sp.
CGACGCTTCATGGCAGTTGAAGGACAAGCAGTTCCAGCGTCTTACTTTCACCTGGGACGCTTCGACAGGTCAGGCTACTCTTTATGTAGACGGTGCGAAGAAAAACACCATGACCGGCAGCAGCCGCAGCGGTGTCAGCTGGAACTCATCCGGTTTCTACATCGGCAAATCATGGAACGACAACCGCTGGCTCAACGGTCTCATCAGCGAAGTGCGCGTCTGGAACCGCATCCTCTCCGATGCCGAGATCGCCGATGCAACCCAGCCCTATCTGGTTGCTCCTGACGCCGAAGGCCTTGTGGCTTACTGGAAATTCAATGAAGGTGCCGGAACTCTCATCCACGACTATTGCAACGGCTACGACCTCAATTGCGTGTCGACTCCCAAGTGGGTGGAAATCTCCCTTCCCGAATAATTCTTCCATCGAGTAATTAACTATAATTACGGTGTATTAACTGACTTCCCTGCAATTTGGCGCGATTTTTGCCGTTATCCTATCGCACGCGTTTCCACGTCATGACGAAAAGCCGACGTTGCGGAAATCGCGCCAGGCAGAAAGTCAACAATACCCTAAACAAATATCTCTCTAACTCAAACCTTAATTATCAATGAAAAAAAGACTGTTTATCAAATCATGCCTTGTGGCGTCGGTCGCTCTCTTCGCAGCTTCTTGCTCCGATGACACCACTCTTGGCTCTGTAGACGATGCCGGCCGCCTCGACGTGCCTGAAGGAGCCGTGGTCTATGTCACCGATGCCGCCGGTTCGCGTGGTTCTTCAAAAGTTGAATTCCACAACGCTGAAACAAACACCCTTCATGTAAAGACTGGCGTGGCTCTGCCGGCCGACTGCAAAGTGACTTTCGCTTACAATGCAGATGCGCTCACTGCCTACAACACTGCCAACGGAACTGACTACGCTCTCCTGCCTCAGTCGATGGTTGCTTTTGCAAACGACGGTGTGGTCACTCTTCCCGCCGGACAGACTGCTGTCGGCGCCGAGTACACTCTGACTTCCGACGGCTCTCTCGATCCCGAAACAACCTACGCTCTTCCTTTGAGCGTGACCATTGAGGGCGCTGCCGCTCTCGGCGAAGCCGACAAGAACTTCGTGGTTCTTGTGCGCGACCTCTCTACCTATGGCGATTGCCACAAGACCTGGGTCGACGACAACGGTGTTGAACACGAAGGTATCAAGATCTTCTCAGTTATGGAGATTAACGACACCAACCCCCTCAACAACCTTCGCTATACGCTGAAGAATTCCGGCAAATACATGGTCGATGCGCTTGTAATGTTCTCAGGCAACATCAACTACAACGCCGAAACCGGACGTGTCTACTTCTATCCCAACGAAAACATCTCGGCAATCCTCAACAACCGCGAGAAATACCTTAAACCTCTTAAGGACCGCGGCATGAAGGTCATCATGGGCGTTATGTGCAACCACGACCGCGCATGCATCTCCAATCTCGCGCCTGAAACAGCAAAACTCTTTGCAAAGGAACTCAAGGCGCTCTGCGATGCCTACGATCTCGACGGTATCTTCTGGGACGATGAGTATTGCTCGCCAATCACTCCCCCGCCGCCCGGTTTCGAACAGCGCAGCCGTCAGGCATGGTCGCGTCTTGCCTATGAGGTGTGGAAACTGCAGCCCGAGCGTTGGAACATTGCCTATGGCTATTCTATGACCGGTTCTGCAGTCGCAGTCGATGGTGTTCAGCCCGGAACCTTCATCAGCTACTGTCTGCCCGACTACAGCTCATATTATAATGATGGCTGGCTCGACAGTTACCCCGGCATGACTATTTCCCAGCTCGGAGGTGCCTCGATGGAATTCAATCAGGGCCGTTGGGCTGCTTCTGAAAATACTCTCCGTCAGGGTCGCAACGCGGGTTACGGCGCGCACATGGTGTTCGCAATGGATCCCTATCGTACGAATGCTTCCGGCCAGGATCAGGCAATGGACAAACTCGCCCGCGCCTTCTATGACGACGAAGTTGTTGTGGATCCCACAACTTATCCCAAAGACTGGAAATAACCGGATGTCTCACCCCCTTTCTAATTATCAACTCAAATTAGTATGAAACTTCATTATTATTTGATGAGTGCAGCTCTCATGACAGCTGCATCGGTGAGCTTCACCGCCTGCAACGATGACGATAACGACGAACCCGTTTACGTTGTCGGTGGAAATACGACTGAAACCCCGGATATTCAATTTTCGGCCGACACCGTAAGAGTGAAAATCGGTGAGGAAAACCGTGCCGCTCTTCCAATCGCTTCTGAAACCGGCGGAATCAAAGCTTTCTCGCTCGATCCTGCAGTTGCTGACATCGTTGATGTCGATGGCGTTCCGATGATCGAAGGCTTCAAGAACGGTCTTTGCGGTGTGATGGTGTCTGACGATAACAACCACTACAAAAAACTTGTTGTAAGCGTCTACACAACCGAACAGATGCAGCTTAGCACCGACGCCCTGACATTCCTTACGCCACTCGGCGGAAGCGCTACAAGCACTGAAGCCAGCGTTGTCCTGGGTAATGGCGGCTATACCGTTGTGTCTGACAATCCTAAGGTAGTTGCATCGATCGACTCTGAAACAGGTGTGATATCCGTGACTGCCACTTCTAAGATGGATCCGTTCACCGCAACTTTGACTGTATCTGACATTTCAGGTCTGACTGCCGATCTCAAAGTGACTGTTGAGGCTTCGATGGATCCGTTCACGGCCGAACAGCTTCAGGAAATTCTCGCCAAAACAGAATCTACCATCTGGGCTGACTGCAAGGATCCTTCTGACGGTAACCAACCCTATTATTACGGATCCTACGATGGTGAATGGATTGACTCTACCGAAGGTGACACCAGCACTATCGGATGGTGGTTCAACTACTACGGTAGCGACTACGGTGGCATCAAGATCGACTATGCCGCTAACGCTGCTGTAAATGCTGAAGTCGCAGGTACGCTCTACTTCCAGTACAGCTATATTGGTTGGTATGACTGCTACCAGTATCCCGGTAAGGCGATGGTGCTTGTCGACGACGCTACAAAGAAAGTGGTTATCGCTTGGCAGGTGGATGAGCAGAACGAGCGCATCAACCGCGGCTACGTAGTCCTCATCAAATAACTTCACCACGCTTATATAAAACCACTTATATAACACTCAAAAGAGAGAGAGGCGATGCCCCGGACGGGCGCATAGCCTCTCTCTCTTTTGAGTCACTTGATTATTTTCGTTTCGAAAAGTAATTGATCACGGCCCATCCTCCGAAAATCTGGAATGCTATTCCCGGAAGCCCGGTTCGGAAATCCTGACAGGCAAGTGCCAGGTTGCCGCTGATGAGCCATTCGCCGATAGTGCCGAGCGACTGATAGCCCAGAACCACGGCTGCCATAGTGCCGATAGTTGCCTTGTTTGTGCGGTTTGCGACCATGCCGGCAATCAAGGCTAAAAGAACCGATTTGAGCATTATGGCAGGCAGTGCTGCCACTGCAGGCATTCCGAACAATATTGCATTGGCGGCCGGTGATGCCAGTGCCGTGAGCAGTCCTGTACGCCATCCGTATTTGTAGGCTCCGACAAGTGTGAAGAAATAGATCGGCAGCCAGGTGGCTCCCCCTTGCGGAATCTGGTGAAGCAGCTGGGGCAAGGCTATGTTCCCTGCCGCAAACAAGGCTGCCGTCAGATATGTCCTGACGCTGTTCAGCGGCAGCGAGTGTAGTCTGATTGTTGTTGGTTGCATTTCAAAAATTTCTATATAGGTTTGTTAAGCAAGAATTGTTCGATCAGCGGAATGCATTCCGCGGCCGTACGACAGCCGGCACACAGGCTCTCGACCGGGCATATTCCCGTTCCGGCACGGTTTCTTATTGCCGGAACGCATTCCTTGAATTCCACGGAAGTTCCGGCCGTTGCAAACAGCCCGACAGCTGCCGCGCTGATGACATCGGCGTAGACAGCTGCCGCGCCGCCCGCTATCATAAGGGCAGCCGCCCCTTTTCCGATCACCTTGTCGGCGATTGTCGCTCCCGAAAGAATTTCCGGATTGTTCCTGAGGATCCGGAACAGGTCTTTCACGCCCCGTTCATTGCAGACGGTCACTTCGCCGTTGTTGCATATGACGCAGGAACATTTTCTGGCGTGGAGAATCTCTGCCGCCTCGTTGACTGTCATGCCGGTGTCGTTTTCAGTGTCTCCACATAACCGTCGATCCGGTGCAGCTCGCCGGGTATGTCGATCGATTGCGGACAGTGGGGCGAGCATTGGTTGCAGCCGATGCAGTGGCTTGCCTGACGCAGGCGGGGCACCGAGCGGTCATAGCCGACGAGAAAGGCGCGCCGGGCTTCGGCGTAATTCTCGGCCTGGGTGTCTTCGGGAACATTGCCGTGGTTGACACATTTGTTATAGTGCAGGAGAATCGACGGAATGTCAATTCCGTAGGGACACGGCATGCAGTATTTGCAGTCATTGCATGGAATCGTGGGAAATTTCATCATCAGGTCGGCCGTGTCGTAGAGAAACGCCATTTCTTCATCCGTAAGCTGTTTCAGCGGGCAGAACGAACTGAGATTGTCCTCGAGATGCTCCATGTATGTCATGCCGCTCAGAACGGTCAGGACGCCCGGATGCGACCCTGCATAACGGAATGCCCATGACGCTACGCTCCGTTCAGGCTCCTGCTGCTTGAGGCGTCCTACTATATGGTCGGGAACGTTCGACAGGCGTCCGCCAAGCAGCGGTTCCATGATGATTGCCGGAATGCCCCGCTTTTCGAGTTCGGTGTAAAGATATTCCGCGTCGGTGTTGCGCGGATTGACCTCTTTTGCATGTTTCCAGTCAACATAGTTGAGCTGGATCTGCACGAAGTCCCACTTATATTTGTCGTGTTCCGACAGCAGATGGTCAAACACCCTGACATCGCCGTGATATGAGAAACCGAGGTTTCTGATGCGGCCGGCCTCACGCTCTTTGAGCAGGAAGTCGAGAATTCCGTTGTCGACATACCGCTGTTCGAATTCTTTCATTCCGTCGCCCATCCCGACACCGTGAAGCAGCATATAGTCGATATAGTCCGTCTGCAGTTCTTTCAGCGAATTGCGGTATATTTCCAGCGAGGCTTCGCGGTTCCACGTCGACGGTGCGAAATTGGAGAGTTTGGTGGCAAGATAGTAGCTCTGGCGCGGATGGCGGCTAAGGGCTATGCCGGTAACATGTTCCGAACGTCCCTTGCAGTATGCCGGCGATGTGTCGAAGTAGTTCACACCGTGTGCAATGGCGGTGTCAACGAGTTTGTTGACCATCTCCTGGTCTATGTCATCTGCTCCGTCGCGTGCGCTTTCCCCGGTCACTGTCGGCCAGCGCATGCATCCGTAGCCGAGCAGCGACACCTTTTCGCCTGTCTTCGGATTGGTGCGGTAGGTCATCTCTCCGTTGCCGGCAGCTGATCCCGATGTGTCGGATTCTGACTTTTTTGCCGTGGAATCGCATCCGGCCATGGCGAGTCCGGCCGCCGATGCGCCGATGCCGAGACGTTTCAGGAACTCCCGGCGTGATATGTTGTTATCTTTCATGTGGATCATGTGATTGGGGGTTATACGAGTCTGTGTTGCTGGTGGCCTTCGACGTAGATTGCGCTGAACGGACGTGACGGACAAAGGTTTTCGCAGGCTCCGCAACCGATGCAGCGTTCGGTGTTGACTGCGGGCACCTGCGGCGAGTTCCCGTCGGCCGGGTCCGATGCTATCATGGTGATGGCTCCCGTCGGACAGTGGCGGGCGCAGTTCCCGCAGCTGACTCCGTCGGTCAGCGGGATGCAGTTGGCTTTTATCCAGACGGCATGGCCGATCTGGGTCGACGATTTGTCGGCGCGGGTTATCGGCCGGATCGCGCCGGTCGGACACACCTCCGAACAGCGTGTGCATTCCGGACGGCAATAGCCCAGCTCGTAGCCCGATTCCGGCTGCATCAGCGTCGAAAGGTCCGACGACGGACGCAACACTCCGTTCGGACACGCCGAAACACACAGCTGACAGGCCGTGCAATGGCTTTCAAGATTGGCTATGCCGGCGGCTCCGGGCGGAACGATTTTCGTTTTGCGTGCGGGCGCTTTCTTGTTCTCGATGGCGGCCAGACCGCCGTCGACGGTCTTTTCCTCGGCCTTTAGCGCAGCCGTGGCGGTGAATGCGGCTGCTATGGTCAGGAAGCTGCGGCGCGAGCTGTCGGGCCCGGATTCAGGCTTCTCCGCAATCGGTTTCGGACGTCGCCGGGAGTATGTGATGGCCCCGCGGCGGCACTTGCCTATGCAGTCGAAGCAGGCGACGCAACGGGAATAGTCGACCGTGTGTTTTTTCGGGTTGATGCAGGCACTCTTGCAGTTGCGCGCACAGAGCCCGCAGCCGTTGCACTTCGTCACATCGATGACCGGACGGAAAAGCGAGAACTTCGACAGAAAGCCCAGAACGGTGCCCACCGGACAGATTGTGTTGCAGTATGTGCGTCCGTTGCGCCATGAGAGTATGGCGAGTGCTGTCAGCGTAACGGCAGCTGTTATCAGTGGCGTCAGTCCGCGCATCCTGACGTCGGTGCTGTAGAAAGCGTAACTGTCGCGGCGGGCCGACCATTCAGCCAGAAGGTTGTTGCCCTCGTCCCAGAGCGGGGAGAGGAAGCTCTGGACAATGCGTCCGTAGGCCGAGTATGGCGCGAGCAGCGCCACTGCGACATGCACGCCGAGAATGACTGCTGCAGCCATCACTGCCAGCATCGTGTAGCGCAGGATCTTTTTTTCGGGCGAGAATCCGTAGCGGTTGCGCCGGGCACGGCGGCCCAGGGCGGCAAGTCCGTCCTGCATGATGCCGAGCGGACAGATGACCGAACAATACAGCCGTCCGAACAGAAGGGTCAGAACAACAAGCGAGATTATGACCCCTGCGTTGACTGCCAGCAAAGCCGGCAGAAACTGGATTTTTGCCATCCACCCGAACCAGGCCGCGGCAGTGCCCGTGAAATCAAGAAACAGCAGCGTGACCATCGTTATGGAAAGCGCCGCCAGCCCCTGTCTTACTCTTTTCAGCATAATGATAAAAACGGTTTATTGATGAAACGTACAAATTTACTGCATTTTATCAATATTACCAATGCCAATTTCACGGTTTCTTTTACCCTGATTGCCTGTTTCGTGACCATATGAATAGGCCAACAGGCGTCCGCACACAGATGCGGACGCCTGTTGGAAGGGTTTTGTCGAGTCACGCTGAATGCGTGGCACGGATTATTTTTTCGCAGTTTTCGCTTTGCGGTTTTCAACGAGATATGCAACCGGAGTCGCAACGTAGAGAATCGCGAGTGTACCGATGATCACACCGAAGATCATTGCGAAGGTGAACGAACGGATAGCGTCGCCACCGAGAATGAAGATGCAGAGAAGCACGAGCAGAGTCGACGCGGATGTCATGATCGTACGTCCGAGAGTCGAGTTCAGCGAACGGATCTGATTGTCGGAAAAGACGGATACGGAGCAATTCTCGTTCTCGCTGAAAGGAGCACGTCATACTGCATCATTGAGAAACTGCCGCATGGGAAAAATGCCAAGGAGAT
>JAIDXA010000098.1 GCA_029058705.1 Paramuribaculum sp.
TAATAGATTAGAGTCATGAAATGGGACATAGGCAAATACAAGAGCTATATCTTAGCCTTACGTTTTGAAATTATCGGTTATTCAATTATAGTATTTATTACGTCGTATGCATTGATGCATTGGGAGGCGGATATTCTGGGATTGCTTTTAGTCATATGGATAAATTTCATTCTTCTTTTCTTTTTTGTCAATGTTAACCATGTTCTAAAAAAAAGAGTTTTCCCTCACAGAATTCTTGGACTTATTGAGTTATTACTATTAGTGACCTTAATGATTCTGGTCGTGAGTACTGCTATGGAGACTTATGATTTATGGTTCGGTCGATTCGGTCCATTTCTGTTCTGAAGAGATTGGCAATTAATTCCGGATGGGGCTGTCGGATGAGTATAACATGGCGTCCACGGAATTATGAGATGGAATCCAGGAGCAAATAGTTGAGGATGCTACTTATTATGGTATAAGTAAGTCATGAAAATTAACGCGCATGAACGAACATCGGCAAGCCTTTGGATGCTTCATATCCTTCGCGAAGTCTTGCAGGCGTATTTCGCGTTCTTCATCAGTCACATAGCTTGCTATGTTCCTTCTTCATCGCACAAAATACACTCTGCAATACTTTCCCTAATGATATAAGTTAATTATCACGACTTACTTAATAATTTAATGCATTAGAGTTATGAAATGGGATATATGTAAATTCATTAAAAGACTTCTGGCTTTACTTTACATAATCTGCAGTTATGTATTTATTACATACTTTCTGTCGTATAATATACGAGTAGTGAAAGGTGAACCATTATTACAATGGCTGATCGTTATTGGGGCTGCGTTGATGTTCTATGTGGTCTATGTCATTATCAATCATCTTGTAATAAAAAGAGTTTTCTCGGAGAAGACAATTGTTGTTGCTGACGTGTTTCTGCTTGTGAACATATTGATGATGGTTGTGAGCAGTTTGGTATGCCTTAACTAAGAGAGTGTTTGAATTTAAACCGCGTTAACAGTAATACGCATGAACGGCAGAAACTTCAAAATAATCCTGAGGTCTTTTTGGCGAATTCCGCCAAGTCTCATCAGTCGCATAGCCCGCTATGCTCCTTCTTCAACTCGCGGAATTCGCTCAAAAAATCCTCTCAGCCTTAATTTGATTTAAATTCAAACACTCTCTAAGCAGGACATTTCTGACAGCACCCTCGCCATCCGGCAGAAAAAAAGGCGCTGCGTCAAAAATGTGGATTTTGACACAGCGTCTGTCTGATTAGATTCGAAACTGTTTTTAGAGACTGTTTAAATTTACTACGAAAAAATGTTATAAATCATTCTTGTGGGTTTATTGAGGTCTTTTATGGTTGTTTTCACCGAGTCTCATCGGTCACATAGCCCGCTATGCTCCCTCTTCCACTCGTAAAAACACCTCATAAAATCTTCTCAATTAATCCCACAACTAAATTTAAACAGTTTCTTAGAGGAGGGCGACGGAGCGGCGGATGAATTCGTTGAGCTGCTGGCCTCGGAGGAGTCCGTTGGCGAGGAGGGCGAGGTCGACCGACTGCTTTACGAGAGGCTGATCGGCGGCGTAGTCAGTGGCAAGACGTTTTTCTTCCGAACGCTGATGGGCTGTCTGCTCGTCGAGGCGTGAGATTGCGGCGTTCTGTTCGTCGCTGAGCTTTCCGTCGGGGGCTTCTTTACGTATGTTTTCGGCTTCGGCGTTGTTTTTTGCGATTTCGCCGAAAATCGGTTTGAGCTGCGGCATGAGGTTGTTGCCGGCGGCTTCGATAATGCGCTTTACAACGGGGCTTCCGGTGTTTACGATGAGGTTGTAGCTGTCGGGGAGCTCGCCGTAGAAGCTCATTCCGGGCTGCATGGCCGCCATGTCCTTCATTCGGCGCATGTATTCGTTCTGAGTGATCAGAATGGGGTTGGCCGAAGGGTCGAGGGCTTCAAACGATACGAGGAATTCGGCTTTTTCGACGTGTGGAATCTGAGAGCGGAAGATTTCAGTGAGCATGTCGCGCTGGTCGGCAGAAAGGCCGACGTCCTTTTTGCCGGCTTTGGGGATCAGGTTGTCGACAACGTCAGAGTCGACACGGACAAAGCGGCTCTTCTCTATCTTGGTTTCGAGCATCCCGATGAAGTGGCTGTCGAGCTGACCGTCCATGAGGAGCACGCTGTAGCCTTTGTCGGTGGCTGCGGTTATGTAGGTGTACTGAGCGACTGGGTCGGTTGTGTAGAGATAAACGACGTTGCCGTCTTTGTCGGTCTGTGTCGCTTCGATGAGTGTGCGGTAGTCGTCGAGGGTGTAGAATTTGTTTTCGGTGTCTTTGAGAAGGGCGAATTTCATGGCTGCATCGCAGAACTTCTGGTCGGTGAGCATTCCGTATTCGATGAAGATCTTGATGTCGTCCCACTTGGATTCGAAATCGTTGCGGTCGTTTTTGAAAATCTCTTCAAGACGCGAAGCGACTTTCTTTGTGATGTAGCCGGAGATTTTCTTTACAGCAGTGTCGGCCTGGAGGTATGAACGAGAAACGTTCAGGGGGATGTCGGGAGAGTCGATGACGCCCTGGAGAAGCATCATGAATTCGGGGACAACGCCTTCGACGGAGTCGGTCACATAGACCTGATTGCAGTAGAGCTGGATTCGGTTTCGGGTTATCTCGAAGTTGTTTTTGATTTTCGGGAAGAATAGAATTCCGGTCAGGTTGAACGGGTAGTCGACGTTGAGGTGAATCCAGAAGAGGGGGTCTTCCTGTCCGGGATAAAGCTCGCGGTAGAAGTTGCGATAGTCGTCGTCGGTCAGATCGGACGGTTTTTTAGTCCAGGCCGGTTCGGTCGCATTGATTACTTTGGGGCGTTCGGTGTCGACATATTTGCCATCTTTCCATTCCTGTTCGAATCCTGAAATCACGGGAACGGGGAGGAAGCGGCAGTATTTTTTGAGCAGAGAGTCGATTTCGCTCTGTTCGAGGAATTTTTTGTTTTCGTCGTCGATATGGAGGATTATGTCTGTTCCGCGTGTTGTTTTTTCGGCTTTCTCCATGGTGTATTCAGGAGATCCGTCGCATGTCCATCTGACCGGCTCGGCGTCTTCTTTGTAGGAAAGCGAAACGATTTCAACTTTCTTTGCAACCATGAACGCGGAGTAGAAACCAAGTCCGAAGTGTCCGATGATGGCGTTGGCGTTGTCCTTGTATTTTTCAAGGAATTCCTCGGCGCCCGAGAATGCGATCTGGTTGATGTATTTGTCGATGTCGTCGGCGGTCATGCCGATTCCGCGGTCGGAGACGGTGAGTGTGCCTGCTTCTTTATCGATGGAAACCTTGACGGCCATTTCGCCGAGTTCGCCTTTGAAATCGCCGAAAGAAGAGAGCGTTTTCAGTTTCTGGGTGGCATCGATGGCGTTTGAAACAAGTTCGCGAAGAAAGATTTCGTGATCGCTGTAGAGGAATTTCTTGATTACGGGAAAGATGTTTTCGGTGGTTACACCGATTGAGCCTTTTTGTGCAGTCATATCTTGAAAGTAAAAAATGATTTATGATGAGAGTCAGAATGGCCTATGCGGGGTTGTCTGACATATTTTATGTAACAAACGAGCAAAAAAAATGCCACTTGGAAAATGTGGCATTTTTGTGAAATAATGTGAAGCAAACTGTCAGTTCGGGGTGTCAGTTTTGTCAGGGGTGTCAGTCCGTGTGACGATTCTGTCGGTTGTCTTGTCGTAGTCGACGGTGATGCGGGTGTTGTCGGGCAGGTCGTCTTCGATGAGGATTTCGGCCAGCGGGTCTTCGAGGTATTTCTGGATGGCACGCTTGAGAGGCCGGGCGCCATATTGAGCATCGTAGCCTTTTTCGGCTATGTAGTTCTTGGCGTCGTCGGTCAGGAGAAGGGAGTATCCGAGCGATTCGATGCGTTTGTAGAATCCTGCAAGCTCGATGTCGATAATTTTGAAGATGGCATTTTTGTCGAGCGAGTCGAACATGACGATGTCGTCAATGCGGTTGAGGAATTCCGGCGAGAACGCTTTGTGCAGGGCTTTGTTTATGACGCCCTGAGCGAGTTTTTTCTCATCGGCCTTCGGGGTCGAGAATCCGGCCCCCGGTACAAAATACGTAAGCGGGCGGGGGGCGCAGGTTGAGGTCAAGATTATTTTTTTGTTGTTGTAATACATTTGTAGG
>JAIDXA010000099.1 GCA_029058705.1 Paramuribaculum sp.
GTCTTTCTTCAAAATTGTGGCGTCTATACATAATGCACCCCAAAAGTTTTGTGTCTAACTTTTGGGGTGCAGTTCAACCTTCATCTCAGGCTGGGGGCGCCGATAATTTTCAGCTGGCCACAGGAAGGATCTTCAGATACTTGATCCGGAAAAACAACTTCAGGATGTTTATGTATGAATATCTGCCCTGCATACATCATTATTCATATCGAAAGAATTCCTTTC
This sequence comes from Paramuribaculum sp., assembly GCA_029058705.1. GTDB lineage: Bacteria > Bacteroidota > Bacteroidia > Bacteroidales > Muribaculaceae > Paramuribaculum. The sequence continues at coordinate 226 of JAIDXA010000099.1, forward strand.
CGACTCTATGTCCTTGCGGCTTTTGCTCATGGTTACAAGGAACACTCCCGCAAATATCAATAGTATTGCAAACGCTTTTGTTATGCCGAATGTATCCATTCCCCATAATATTGCAACTACGCAAGCCACAAGAGGCTGGATATAATTATACATGCCTGCTACAGTCGGACGAAGGCGCTTCTGACCGATTACAACAAGTATGTAGGATATAAATGTAGCCCCTACGACTACCAATGATAGAGCCCCCCATTCCATAGATGTGACATCATCCCATCTTGTCGCCGATAGATCTTCGGTAGAAAAAGGCACCATACATATGAAAGCGAACGTGAACATCCATTTCATTACAGTGAAAATTGAATAACGCGACACAAAATTCTTGAACAGCACTATATACAGAGCATAACTCAATTGTGCCGTCAAAACTAATAAATCACCCCATATCGACGAAGATACAGCTCCTGCCTCCGAACTTCCGCCTAGAATAAGAAGCACTGCTCCGGTAGCGCCGGCTGCGATACCCATGATTTTCTTTCCTGTTATCGGCTCCTTCAGAAAAAACGCAGCAAGAACCATAGCCCACAACGGCATGCTTGTCGTGATTATGGATGCGTTTGTCGGTGATGTCATGCCCAGACCGGTAATGAAACAGCCTTGATTGAAGATAATTGCAAGTAACGATGCTCCGAACAGCTTTGCCAGGTCTTTCGACCCAACATGCTCCGGCTTCATGAACAGAGACACAAGCCAAAACAGAATCATGGCTCCTGCTATTCGCAAATTAGTCACTACCAACGGGGTTATTGTACCGCTGATCATTGCAAACTTAGCTATCGGAGACATCACTCCCCAAATTGCATTGGCTCCAAACATCGAGGCGTGACCTTTTAAATCTATTTTCATATTCCTAAATATTGATGCTTGTCTACACATAATCATTAAGGCTTGACAATAAATATAGATGTAATCATCAAGCAATGCTTCACAAACCGCAATCTCAATCAGGATGTAAAACTACATTATTTCTACTGAAAAGCGATATGTAACATATTATTTTCAGTCCATAGTCCGACTCCTGATTTCATACCTAAAAAACGACGCATGCTGCATATTCTGGGTCAGCGGGTCCGGTCAGAATTGCAGGTGGAGCGGACACAAAAAGGAAGCGGCCCTGATCGGTGTGATCAGGGCCGCTTCGTCGGTCA